>NZ_QBLR01000027.1:0-26622 GCF_003070835.1 Halanaerobium sp.
GATATTTTAAGTTGTATTTCAAAAAAATTTCAAAAAAATTAAAATTATTGCAGGATAATTTCATTAAAAAGCGAATAGTATAAATAGAGTGAAAATTAATAATAATTTTTCTGAAAGCTGGTGATTCTAATGGCTATAACATTAAAAGATATTGCAGAAAAATCTGGTGTTTCTACATCAACAGTTTCTAGAGTTTTGAATTCTGAAACACAGGATATGGTAAATGATAAAACAGCAAAAACTGTAATTTACTGGGCCAAAAAATTAGGCTACCCTGCTTATATAGAAAAAAACAACATAGATGGAAAAAATATTGGCTGCATTTTAAGTGAAGTAACTTCAAAATTTGATCACCCTTATTTCTCTTCAATAATAAAAAAGATTGAAGCTGAAATAAAAAAAAGAGGCCATAAATTGGCTTTTCTAGAAGTAGAAGAAGATATAAAAAATGAAAATAGCATTGATAAAATTCTAAATCAGAACCTGGATGGAGTTATCTCAATTTCTGATCATTTATCTTATGAAATTTATAAAAAGATAAATAATAAAACCGAGAATATAGTATTTATTGGAAATAGATTTCAAAGATATAAAAAAGATACAGTAAGTGTTAATCGTGAAGAAGCAGCATACAAGGCAGTTAGATATTTGATCAAACAGGGTCATAAAAAAATTGGGTTTATAGGAGGCGGTATATTTCCTGTTCCAATGGAAAAAACTAAACGTTATCAAGGCTTTCTTAGGGCAATGAATGAATCAGAGCTTGAAATAAATACAAATGGAGTTGGGAAAGGAAATTGGAAAGTTGAAAGTGGTTATGAGTTAATGGAAGAAATTCTGGAAAAATCAGATATTACTGCTGCTTTTATTTGCAGTGATCAAATGGCAATTGGGGCTTTAAGATTACTTCATAATAAGAACATAAAAGTGCCGGAGGAGTTTTCTATAATATCTTATGATAATGTTAAAATGTCTAAATTTACAAATCCACCTCTCACAACTATTAATGTTCCCAAAGAAGATCTTGCTTTAATGGCAATTAATGCTTTATTAATGAGAATAGATGGAAAGATGAACTTACCTTGTAATATTTTATTGCCTACAGAGTTAATAAAAAGAGAAAGTGTTAGTAAGTTAAATGATTAATTTATTATATTAAGTAGGGGGATAAAAATGCCTGAAAATTTATTGGAAGTGAAGAATTTAAAATCCTATTTCCATACAGATGAAGGAATTATTAGAGCGGTTGATGATGTGTCTTTTACAGTTGAAAAAGGTGAAACTTTAGGTGTTGTTGGTGAAAGTGGTTGTGGTAAAAGTGTGACTTCTTTATCAATAATGCGACTTTTGCCAAATCCTAAAGGTAGGATTGAAGGCGGTGAAATTAGATATTATAAAGATGATGAGAGTATTGATATAACTTCTTTAAATCCACATGGGGGAATAATAAGAAGTTTACGCGGTAATGAAATGGCAATGATTTTCCAGGAGCCTATGACTTCTTTAAATCCTTTATATACTGTTGGTTCTCAAATAATGGAAGCAATAAATTTACACCAGGATATTGATAAAAAAATGGCAAGAAAAAAAGCTATTGATATTTTAGATAAGGTTGGTATTTCTGCTCCCAAAAAAAGAGTTGACGAATATCCACATCAGTTAAGTGGTGGAATGAGACAAAGAGTTATGATTGCAATGGCTTTATCCTGTGATCCAAACTTTTTAATAGCTGATGAACCGACTACTGCTCTCGATGTCACAATAGAAGCTCAGATTTTAAATTTAATGAGAGAATTACAGTCTGAGTTTAATATGTCGATTATGATTATCACACATGATCTGGGAGTAATAGGAGAAATGGCTGACCGAGTGATTGTTATGTATACCGGTAAAGTTGTAGAAAAAGCAACTACTGATGATATATTTTATAACCCTAAACATCCTTATACTAAAGGATTATTAAAATCAATTCCCAAGATTGGAATTAAGGGAAGATTAGCTCCTATTAAGGGTTCAGTTCCAAATTTATTAATGCTTCCTGAAGGTTGTTATTTTGAACCTAGATGTGAGTATGCTAAGAAGATTTGTAAAACTAAAGAGCCGCCAATGTTTAAAATTGATGAAAAACATGCAGTAAAATGTTGGCTTTATAATGGTCGGGAGGAGATATAATGCCTGAAAACGATATAATAATGGAAGTTAATTCTTTAAAAAAATATTTCCCAATTAAAAAGGGGATTTTCAGAAAAGTAGTCGGAAATGTAAAAGCAGTGGATGATGTAAGTTTTTACATTAAAAAAGGTGAGACCCTTGGTTTAGTGGGGGAGAGTGGTTGTGGCAAGTCCACTACTGGCAGGTGTTTAATCAGATTACTCGAGGCAACTGCTGGTGAAGTGAAATATAGGAAAAATAATAAGATGATTAATTTAAATGATCTGGATAAAAAAGAAATGAAAAATATGCGGCGCGATATTCAAATAATATTTCAGGATCCTTTTTCTTCTCTAGATTCTAGAATGTCTGTTAGAGATATTATCGCTGAACCATTAAAACTTAATAAAATAGGAACCAAAAAAGAGCGAACAGATAGGGTTAGAGAATTATTAAGAAAGGTTGGACTTCGAGATTATCAAATGAATCGTTATCCACATGAATTTAGTGGTGGTCAACGCCAGAGAATTGGAATTGCCAGAGCCTTAGCATTAGACCCAGAAATGATTGTATGTGATGAGCCAGTTTCTGCTCTTGATGTATCAGTTCAGGCCCAGATTATTAACTTAATGAAAGATTTACAAGAAGAGCTGGGATTAACATATTTGTTTATTGCCCATGATTTAAGTGTTATTGAACATATTAGTGATCGAGTTATGGTTATGTATTTAGGTAAAATAGTTGAAATTGCTGATGCTGATAGTATTTATATAGATCCAGTACATCCTTATACTGAAGCTCTTTTAAAAGCTATCCCAGTAGCAGATCCGAGAGCTAGAAATATCAGGTTACCGTTAGAAGGTTCAGTTCCAAATCCTGCTAATCCACCTAAAGGGTGTAATTTTCATACCAGATGTCCTTATGCAAAGGAAAAATGTTCAGAAATAGAACCTGAGCTTGTACCAATAGATTCCGATCAAGAGCATTTTGCAGCCTGTCATTTTGTAGAAGAACTTAATTTAGATGGTTATGTAAAAAGATGAATTTTAGCTATCTTTGCGATAGTTAATATAAATTTGTGTTCACTTCATTAATTTTAAATGATTAATCATTTAAATTGATAGCTGTTTTGAGGTTGAACCCAATAATTATTATTTTTGGAGGTGATACTGTAGTTGAAGTTTTTGGAATAAAAAAACAATTAACAGGAGGAGTAAAATGAAATCATTTAGTAAAAAGGTAACTCTAGTAATGGTGTTTGTGCTGATTATTTCAATGTCATTTGTTGCTTTAGCTCAAGAGGAACGAGCACTTTTAGGTAAACTTGAAATGGGTGAAGTAGTTCAGTTTAAAAATCTTGATTCATATAATGAAGCACCTGAATTAAAAGAAATGGTTGAAAATGGAGAATTACCACCTTTAGAAGAAAGACTTCCAACTACACCTATGGTGCGTCAAAATGAAACAATGGTTGATGGTGCAGGTGTTTATGGTGGAGTTTGGAGAGATACATTTGCTGTTCCTATTGATGGTTGGAACTGGGGTGCAGGTAATGTCCAGGGTTATTTTGGAATCCATCAAATTCTATGGGAATCTCCACTGTTAAGAGGAGAAATGTGGAAGTTAAATGAACCTGATCCTGTACCAAATCTAGCCACAGACTGGGAATGGACAAATGATGGTAAAACTCTAGTTATGAATTTTATTGAAGGAGCTAAATGGTCTGACGGAGAACCATTTACAACTGAAGACATTGCTTTTACTTATAATGATTTAATTTTGAATGAACAAATAACCTCTACAGCTACAGCTGATGACTGGACATATGGTGGTCAGGTAACTGAGTTAGAAGTAATAGATGAAAATACCGTTGAGTGGCATTTTGGAGCAGAATATCCAATGAGTGCTTTAATTAATTTTGATCGTAATAACTTTCCGGTAAGTCCTAAACATGTATATGCTAGATTTCATCCAGAATATACAGATAGTGCTAATTATGAAAATTATCCAACTGCAATCCCAGCCCACGATGTTCCAATAGTGACCATGGGAGCCTGGGTTCCAATTCGCTACAGTGCAGGTGAACAATTAGTAATGATGCGCAACCCATATTATTGGCAGGTTGATGAAGCCGGTAATCAGTTACCATATATGAGTGAGATAAGATTCATGGAAGCTGAAAGTGGAGAAACAAGAACAAATAACTTAGTAAGTGGTCAGGGAGATCGAACTAATCTAGAAAACCCAAGTACCTTTGCAATGGTTAGACAGGAATCACTAAAAGAAGACTCAAACTTCACAATGAGTTTTGGTCCTTTTACATCTGTTTATCGTTTAGAAATGAATTTATCCAAAGAATTCGGTGTTTCAGATGACCGTGAAGCTGAGTTGAGAAAATTATTTAGAGATAAGAGATTTAGAGAAGCGCTTACAAGTGCTATTGATAAAGAAGCAATTTCCAGTGGAGCTTTTCCTGGACCTTTAACTGCAGCTTATCATGGTGCATATCCAGATGGTTCAGTTTATCATTCTGCTGATAATACTACAGTTTATTCCTATGATCCAGAGAAAGCAAAAAGAATTCTAGAAGAAGAATTCGGATTTGAAGACACAAATGATGATGGTATTTATAACTGGCCGGAAGGAACTGCTATTGCAGGAGATGAACTAATTATTCAGCTTAAAACAAATGAAGATTCTGCTGCTTCAGTCCAGGCTTCTGAGGCGCTGGTTCCAATGTTGAGAGAAGTAGGTATAAACATCAGACTTCAGGTTTTAAGTGGTCCTAATAATACTGCTCGGACTAACTCTGGAGATTTCGACTTAAGTGTAGCTAGAGTTGACCAGGCAGGAACTCCATATTACTTTATGGATTTAATTGGCCCAATTTCTTCTACAACTCCTGGGTATCATCAGGAAGGTTCCGAGTATCCAAGAGAGCTGCTTCCATTTGAACAAGAAATTGCAGATCTTTTGCAGGAGCTACGATTAAGTAGAACAGCTGAAGAAAGAATTGATATTCTGCATAAAATTGAAAAACTTTATACAGAGAATATATATACAATTGGTCTTTATCAGCTGCGACAGGGCTTAGCAATTAATAACCGTTTCAAAAATATTTCTTCAGATTTACCACCATATCTTTATGATTACATGGTAAATGCAATGCCATTACAGATTATTTGGGTTGCTGAAGAAGATCAATATGATGAGCTATTTCTTGATGAAATACCTGTAGAAGAAACCTATATGAATACTGAGTGGTCTTCTAAGTAAATTGTTCTAGATAAAAGGGTATAGATTCAGCTGGATTTATACCCTTTTATTAATTTTTTGAAAAAGGAGGTAATACATTGTTTCAGTATATAATTAGAAGGCTTATCTATATTATACCGATGTTAATTATAGTTAGTTTTGTAAGTTTTATAGTGATTAGTTTACCACCCGGTGATTATCTAACAACAGTACAAAATCGCTTAACTAATCAGGCCGGTATGTCTCAAGATCAGGCACGAGAAATGGCAGAGAGAATGCGCAGCCGCTATGGATTAGATCAGCCCTTTTTAATGCAGTATGTTAATTGGATAAAAAATATTGTTTTAAAAGGAGATTTCGGTTTTTCTTTTCAGTACAATCGACCAGTGAGTGAGGTAATCTGGAGTCGTTTAGGTTATACATTTTTAATTGCTCTGTCAGCCCATATAATTTCTGTTTTAATTGGAGTAGTTGTTGGTATTTATTCTGCTACCCATCAATATAGTTTTGGTGACAATATTGCTACAGTCTTTGCTTTTATAGGTTTATCAATACCTAATTTTTTCTTTGCAATTGTAATAATGTATTTTTTATCATTTAAGTTAGATATGCATGTTGGTGGCTTATTTTCTTCTGAATATGTTTTTGCTCCCTGGAATTGGGCTAAATTTGTAGATTTTATGCAGCATTTTTGGGTCCCGGTTTTTGTTGTGGGTATAGCAGGAACAGCCCAGAATATGAGGATTATGAGAGGTAATTTATTAGATGAATTACAAAAACAGTATGTTCAAACAGCTAGAGCTAAAGGTCTAACGGAAAGAGTGGTAATTTATAAACACGCTGTTAGAAATGCTATTCAACCATTAGTTATGTATCTAGGTATGTCACTCCCTTTTTTAATTCAGGGTGCAATTGTTTCAAGTATTGTTTTACAGCTGCCGACTACAGGCCCAGCTTTTTATAATGCTCTTTTAAGCCAAGATATGTATTTAGCAGGATCATTTTTATTAATGTTAGCTGTAACTTTAGTTATTGGTAATTTAATTGCTGACATTTTGTTAGCGCAAATTGATCCTAGAGTTCGTTATGATTGATAAATTACTTTGAATTAAGAAAGGAGGTCTTTTAATGTCGGATAAGGGTGTTACTGAAGTTAAAGAAAAAACTAAATTTTTATCACATAAAGAATTAATTTGGCGAAGATTTAAAAAGAATCGTCTTGGAATGATTGGTGGCTTAGTTGTTATATTATTGACATCAATTAGTATTTTTGCGCCTTTTTTTAGTCCATATGATTATACTGCTACAGATAACGAAAAAGCATATAAAAGTTTTGCTGAGATAAATTTTGTTGATGAAGAGGGAGACTTTCATCTCCGTCCATTTGTATATTCAATGAAACAAGAATTTGATGATCAGACATGGGAAAGAGTCTATGTTCCTGATACTTCTACCAGATATCCAATAAGATTATTTCACAGGAGCTGGGAATATGAATTATTTGGATTTATAGAAAGTGATCTTCATTTGTTTGGCGTAGATTCTCCAGCTGAACTACATTTATTTGGTACAGATGAATTGGGGAGAGATTTACTGAGTAGAATTATCTATGGTGGCAGAGTATCTATAGCAATTGGTATTATTGGTTCCATGATTACTGCTATTATAGGTTCTTTAGTTGGTGGGGTTTCTGGTTATTTCTCTGGTATTATTGATGTTTTATTACAACGAATTATTGAGATGATAAGAATGTTTCCAACTCTGCCGTTAATGATGGGTTTAAGTGCAGCTATTCCTGTTACCTGGTCTCCAGTTATTATTTTAATTGCTGTTATGTTTATAATGATAATGGTTCGCTGGACTAGTATGGCAAGACAAATTAGAGGTAAAGTTTTAAGTTATAGAAAACAGGAATTTGTAGAAGCAGCTAAAGCTGCAGGTGGAGGAGATTTTTATATCATTACAAAACATATATTAACAAATTGTACCAGTCATATAATTGTTGTGACAACTCTCGCAATTCCACAACTCATTTTAGCAGAAAGTTCATTGAGCTTTTTGGGACTTGGTATTCAGCCACCAATGGTAAGTTGGGGAGTACTTTTAAGTAAAGCCACAAACATTCAAACAGTTGGACAGTATCCCTGGATTATGACCCCTGGTATAGTAATTTTAATTACAATTCTTGCTTTTAACTTTCTTGGTGATGGTTTAAGAGATGCAGCTGATCCTTATGGACAGTAGATGTGATGAGAAAGAGTTAAATATTTTAAAATCAATTTAAAGGAGAATGATTTAAAATGCGAAAAATAACATTTATTGGTGCAGGAAGTATTGTTTTTGCAAAAAACTTACTAATTGATATATTATCTGTGCCAGAACTGAGAGACACAAAAATTTCACTGATGGATATTGATTCTAAAAGGCTAGCTATGACAGAGAAACTTGCGAATAGAATTGTAGAAGAAAATGATTTTCCAACAGTGATTGAAGCAACTACTAACCGGAGAGAAGCACTTAAAGATGCTGATTATGTAATTGCTATGATTCAGGTTGGCGGACTTGAAGCATATGAAATGGATATTAAAATCCCCAAAAAGTATGGGGTTAATCAAGCAGTTGGTGATACATTAGGGCCTGGAGGCGTTTTTAGAGGTTTAAGAACTATTCCAGTTTATTTAGATATTGCAAAGGATATGGAAGAACTATGTCCGGAAGCTTTATTTTTAAATTATGTTAATCCGATGGCCATTAACTGTTGGGCTTTAAATAAAGCTACTGATATAAAAAATGTTGGACTCTGCCATAGTGTTCAGGGAACAGCTGCAGAAATCTGTGAATACATAGATGTTCCTTTTGAGGATGTTAATTATATATCTGCAGGGATTAACCATATGGCTTGGTATTTAAACTTTGAAAAAGATGGTAAAGATCTCTATCCCGAAATTAAAGCTAAATATGATGATCCTGATGTTTACAAACATGATGTGACTAAATTTGAGTTTTTAAAGCATTTCGGTTATTTTGTAACTGAATCAACTATCCATATGTCAGAGTATGTACCCTATTTTAGAAAAAATAAAGATTGGATTAGTACTATTCATAAAATGCAGAGAGAACAACCTGAAAATTCTTATGGGGGAGATATTGGCTGGACTACAGAAGACGAATCTGGAGTCTATCTTCATGTCTGCCAGGTGCGAAATGAGACATATCTTGAGGATATGGAAGAATTAATTAATTCGGAAATAAAAATGAAGCGCAGTAATGAATATGGATCTCACATTATTGAGGCAATGGAGACAGGTAGAGAAAAAGTTATCCATGGTAATATTCAAAATGATGGTCATATTACTAATTTACCTCAGGCATCAGTAGTAGAAGTTCCCTGTCTGGTTAATAAAAATGGGATCCAGCCGACTTATGTCGGTGATCTTCCAACCCAGCTAGCAGCATTAAATAGAACAAATATCAATGTTCAGGAACTGGCAGTAGAAGGAGCGCTAACAGGAGATAAAGAAAAAATCTATCAGGCAATAATGATGGACCCTCTGACAGCAGCTGTTTTAGATATGGATCAGATTAGAGAAATGGTTGATGAAATGTTTGCAGCTGAGAAAAAGTGGCTGCCTAATTTTGATATTTAAAAATTTATTTAGGGACAAAAAAAGTTAATAGTTTTAAATAATAAATCCCCACTTTAAAGGCTAAGTTAAATTGATTAGTCATTATGCTAGTGGGGATTTATTTTTGCTTTATTTTAATCAAAATCTGGATAATCTGAATCTCCTCTGATTATGTTTCCAAGTTATATTAATTATAAAATATTTAAATTAGAGCGGCTATTAATTGTTTAACATCAAATTTGGTCTTTAATTGGACAAATAGCTTGATTCAAATACTTTAATGCGATAAAATAAGCCAAAGATATCATTTGTTTATAGTATTTATTTTAGTTAAAGATAGAAGTCGCAGAATGGAAATAAGATGATTTTGAGAAGTAGAGGAGTGAGTAGATGAAAAAAGTTAGTATAGTAGGTGCAACAGGTTATGTGGGCATAGAATTGATGCGGCTGCTGCACGAGCATCCAGAAGTTGAAATTAAGGATTTAGTTTCCAAAAGTAGTTCCGGTCGAATGCTGGTTGATATTTATCCTCAGTTTAGAGGTTCAAAACTGGCTGAGAAAAAATTGATTCCCCTGACTGACTTTGAGGTTGAAGCGAGTGATTTAGTTTTTACAGCTCTGCCCCACGGCGTATCGCAGAATATTGTGGGAGAGCTTTATGGAAATGGAACGAAAATAATTGATCTCAGTGGTGATTTTCGCTACCATGATTTAGATATTTATGAAAAGTGGTATGGAGTTGAGCACAAGTTTCCTGAGCTGGCAGCTGAAGCAGCTTACGGGCTGGTGGAATTAAACCGCCAGCAGATTAAAAAGGCAGATTTAGTTGCCAATCCGGGCTGTTATGTAACCGCCTCTCTGCTTGGACTGCTGCCGCTGATTGATTTCAAAAAAATTAATCCAGCTTCAATTATTGTTGATGCAAAATCCGGAGTTAGTGGTGCCGGCCGCAGTTTGAAGGAAAATTTACTTTTTACTGAGACCCATAATTCGATGAAAGCCTACAGCCCTGGAACTCACCGCCATGGTTCAGAAATTGAGTATATTTTGAGCCAGTATCTGGAGGGAGCATACAGTGGTGATAATTCAGCTGAATCTGAAGCTGAAGCGAAAGCTTTAAAAACTAAGGCTGAAGTTTTATTTACCCCTCATTTAATACCAATCAAGCGGGGGATTCTGGCCACAATTTATCTGGAACTGAAAGAGGAAAGTTCTCAGGCGGAAATCAGAGAGCTCTATCGCAAACAGTATGAGGATGAATACTTTATCCAGCTGCTGGCTGAGGAGCTGCCGGAGATTAAAAATGTAGCCGGCTCAAATTTTGCTCAGATTGGCTTTAGATATGATGAGCGGACAAAGCGGCTGATTATTGTTTCTGCAATAGATAATATGCTCAAAGGAGCAGCCGGTCAGGCGGTACAGAATATGAACTTGGTTTTTGACCTGCCCGAGTCTACAGGGCTTGAGGCAACAGCTTTATTCCCTTAAAATAAGCTGGCTGGATAACGGATTTAATTGCTTAAGTATTTTCAACTGGCAGAGGCTGGAGATGATTTCAGATTTTAAAGCAGCAAGGAGGAGAGTACAATAGAAGAATTAATTAAAAAGGCAAATGTATTAATTGAAGCTTTACCCTATTTTAAAGACTTTTTTGGCAAGACTTTTGTGATAAAGTATGGGGGCAGCATTATGGCTGATCCGGAGCTGAAGGAAAAATTAATTGAAGATATTACCCTCTTAAAATATGTGGGGATTAACCCGGTGATTGTGCACGGAGGGGGTCCGGCGATTAATAAGACGCTGGACCGCTTAAATATTGAGGCCAATTTTATCGACGGGCTCCGGGTAACTGATAAGGAAACAATGGAGATTGTGGAGATGGTTTTATCAGCCCAGATCAATAAGGAGATAGTGGCCCTGATAAATAAAATGCAGGCGAAGGCTGTTGGAGTTTCCGGTAAGGATGGTAATCTGATTAAGGCTAAGAAAAAGGAGTTCAGTGATCCGGCCAAGGACTTAGGTTTTGTTGGTGAGGTGGAAGAGATTAAACCAGAACTGATTGAAAAGCTGATTGAAGATGGCTATATTCCGGTGATTGCTCCAGTCGGAGTTAATGAAGCCGGTGAAGGTTTAAATATCAATGCTGACAGTGTGGCAGGAGAGCTGGCAGCTGCCTTAAAGGCGGAAAAATTAATCTATCTGACCGATGTTAATGGGATTCGCTATGATGCAGAAGATCCGGAGAGCAGAGTCTCCCAGCTTAAATTTTCGGAGATTAAGCAGTGGATTGCCGATGGTAAAATTCAGGGAGGAATGCTGCCTAAAGTTGAAGGCTGTATGCAGGCTGTGGAAAGTGGTGTGATTAGAACTCACATTTTAAATGGGCTGGTTGCTCATCCGCTGCTATTGGAGATCTTTACCGACCAGGGTGTTGGAACTATGATTTTAAAGGATTAGCAGGATCTGCTCTAAGAAAATTACTGGCAGCTTCAGTGATTAAATTTGATTTAAATTAATTATTTCTATTAAGCGAAGGGAGAATTGATAAGATGGAAATAGAAGAAATTGTTGAGATGGACGAGAAGCATTTTATGAATGTTTACAGCGGCAGATACCCACTTTATGTGGAAAAGGCTGAGGGAATTAAATTATACAGTAAGGACGGCAAAGTTTATCGTGATTTTCTAGCGGGAATTGGTGTCAATGCGCTAGGCTACAGCAACCAGCGCTTTAAAGAGGCTTTAAAAGATCAGATTGATAAGATTATTCACTGTTCCAATCTCTACTACATAGAGCCTCAGGCTGAGTTGGAGAAAAAGCTCTGCCAGAATTCCTGTTATGACCGGGTCTTTTTTGCTAACAGTGGTTCAGAGGCCAATGAGGGTGCTTTAAAACTGGCCCGCAAGTATTTTAAGAAAAAAGGGACTAATAAGTTTGAAACGATCACGGCTGATAAATCTTTTCACGGGCGGACAATGTCAACTGTTACAGCAACCGGACAGGATAAATACAAAAAACCATTTACTCCTCTGCCGGAAGGATTTTCGACTGTCCCCTTTAATGACCTGGAAGCTCTAAAAGAGGCAGTAACTGAGAAAACAGCCGCAATTATGCTGGAGCCAGTCCAGGGAGAGGGTGGAATCTACCCGGCTGAAAAGGAGTATTTGGAAGGAGTACGCGAGCTCTGTGATCAAGAGGATATTCTTTTGATTTTTGATGAGGTCCAGTGTGGAATGGGCAGAACCGGTGAGCTTTTTGCCTACCAGAACTATGGAGTTGAAGCTGACATTATTTCGCTGGCCAAAGCCTTAGGTGGTGGAGTTCCGATTGGAGCTTTTATGGCCAAAGAGGAAGTTGCAGCTGCCTTTGAGCCAGGTGACCACGGCACAACCTTTGGCGGTAATCCGCTGGCAACCAGAGCCGCCTCTGAGGTAATGGATATTATGCTGGAGCCCGGCTTTTTAGATTCAGTTAAGGAAAAAGGCGCTTATCTCAGATCTGAGCTGGATAAACTGGTGGCTGAAAATGATAATTTAGTTGAAACCAGAGGTAAGGGATTGATGCTGGCTTTAGAAGTTGGCGGTAGTTTATCAGCCAAAGAAATTACCAACCAGCTCTTTGAGCGTGGCTTTTTAGTGAATGCGGTTAAAGAAACTACCCTGCGTTTTTTACCACCACTGGTTGTAGAAAAAGAAGATATGGATTTACTGGTTAAAAATATTGAAGAAATAATTAGAGCTGAGTAGTGATTTATTTACTTTAAATTATATTCAGCATCTGCTATAATTAAAGGTGAAATAAATTTAAATAAAACTGATTGAGCTCCAGAAGCTTTTTAGCTTGATGGAGCTCTATTAATGTTAAAAATATTAGTTCAGAATAAGATAAGAGAAAGGTAGGGAATTAAATGGATAAAAGACTAAAAGGTTTAAAAGAAAGTATAGCTAAAAGAAGAGAAAAAGATACAGTTCGCTCCTACAGTATTGGGCGGAATGAACCCTGTCCCTGCGGCAGTGGCAAGAAATTCAAAAAATGCTGTGCCCGCAATAATCCGGAGAAAAGTGTGGAGGAATATTTTGAGGCAATTAAAAATGCAGAAAATGAGGAAGAGGTACTAAATCTGCTTAAAGATGCGGTCAAAAATTATCCGCTTGAACACAGATTTTTACTGCCCCTGATTGTTTACAGCCTGCAGAGCAATAATTATCAGGAGGCCGGCAGATATTTGCGTCACGCCTGGCAGCTGATGGGAACAGATCTGGATGAAGCCTTCATTTCTCCTCTGGTAAACATTATGCTGGATCAGGAAGAAATTGATGAAGCAGAAGCGCTTGTGCGTCAGGCCCTGGAGGATAAGGGAGAAAGCATTCCGCTCTTAATTGCTCTGGCCGAGGTTTACAAAAAGGGTCAGAACTTTCAGCGGGTTAATGACATTATTGAGCGGGCAATGCAGATTGATGCCGAAAATTTACAGCTGATTGTTTTCCGCCTGGAAACTTTAATGGATTTAGATGATGTAGTTAGTGCGTTGAGTCTTTTTGAAAAATATTATGATCAGCTCAAAGAATACAAGCACATGCGGGTAATTTCATTTTTAGATGATTTTATTAAGGAAAGATTTAACCTTAAGGGAAATAAGAAACTGAAGCAGAAAGAGGCTCTCTCCCGGGCAGCGAAAATTTTTAATGTCTTTCAGCAGCTTGATAATTTAAAAATGAGTAAAGCTGAAACTGAAGGCCGCAAGTTGCTGGCTGAAATTAAGGAGCTGGCACCTAAAAATTCCCAGATTGCTCTCGATATCCTCTCCCGTTATTTAGCGGCAGAGCTTTATCAGGATTTTGCTGATTTTGCGGAAGAACTGGAAGCTGAACATATGAAGAACCCGGATTTTTTGCGACTTCTATTCCTGGCTGATTATCAGCAGGGGAATTTAAAAGCAGCTGAAGAAAAAATTAAGACTGCTTTTACTATCGAAAAAAGTAGAAAAGATGGGCATTTTCACAACTGGCAGGTTGCCTCTGACTACCTGAGATTTTTAGTAGATCACGGTGAGCAGGAGGACCTGGCTGATTTTGTCAGTGAATTTGCAGAGCTTATAGATGATGAGAAAAATCTGCTGGCCAGTTTAATGATGCTGATTGAAAATGAAGAGACCAGAAATTATCAAAAAACACTGCTTGAGAGTTTGTTAAACTTAATTGATGCTGCTAAGATTGATCAGATCAGCAAAAAAGATATTTACAATAACCGCCTGTTTATCAGTCTAGCTGCTCTGGATGGAGATGAGACTATCTATGACCAGGGGCGGGAAATGACTACCGAAGAATTAAAATCTGTGATAGCCGAAGTCGAAGCAGCTGGTGTTGAGACTCCTGCTTTAAGTTATGCTAGATTGAGACTTTTAAAATATCAGTCAGAACTGCAGGAGGATCGAAAAGAAGAACTGGTGGCCCGGGTTAAAGAAGCTGAGATAGAAAGCTATTTTGATACCGTTGCCTATTATGAGACCATTTTAAGATTTGGCGATCCGGCACCAATTTTGACCGAAATACCACACGGCAAATTCTTAGATGATGAATATCTGGATTTCTACCGTTTAATTGCAGCTTTAAAACTCAACTATTATGAAATGGGAACTGAGCTCTTCCACCGCCAGTTAATGCGGGAAAGCAAGCGGAATAAGGTGATGAGCTATTTGGTCAGACTGCTGCGTTACTTTAAAGAAGATAAGCTGATTGAACACTTTAAGGCAATGGAAGTTGATGAAGTAATTATCAACTATCTAAAGAAACTGACTGAAAAGAGAAATTAAATAGAAAGCGGACTTTAGGAAAAAATTCTTAAAAACACTTGTTATTCAGTTAGATAATTATTATAATATAGCTATAACAGCCGGGGCGGAATCTTAATTTTAAGAGCTGCACCCATTAAGAGCTGTTAAATACAATAAGTTTAGTCCACCTGGATCGATGGACTGGGATGGGAGGAAAAGAAAATAAAACTCAAAACAAGACAGATCGTAATTGCTGGTATGCTGGGGGCTATTTCTATTATTTTAGGTGCTACAGGACTGGGATTAATTCCCTGGCCGAGTGCAGCCGGACATGCAACAATAATGCACCTGCCTGCTATTTTAGGAGGGATTATTGAGGGACCGATTGTCGGCCTTTTGATTGGTTTGATCTTTGGTATCTTTAGTTTTATCAGAGCAACCAATCCAATTTTTGCCGACCCACTGATTGCAGTTTTACCAAGACTTTTTATTGGAGTAGCAGCTTATTATGCCTACCGCTCCACTAAAAATTTCAATCAGAGTACTTCTTTAATTCTGGCAGGAGCAGTTGGTACTATTGTCAACACAGCTGGAGTCTTAATTTTAGCTGTAGTTAGAGGTTATTTACCGGCAAGTGCCGCCTGGGCAGTAGCTTTTACCAATGGAATTCCGGAGATAATAGTCGCTGCCGTGTTTTCACTGATTATCGGTAAGGCACTGATTAACTTTCAAAAAAATAGTTAAGATAAAAAGACTGAGGCAGCTGCTTCAGTCTTTTTTGCGGCGTGATATATTGAACCAGGTCCAAAACGCCCGTTTTGGACCTGGTTATAATGAATGATTTCACAAATAACTGTTTTTTGACTTCATTACTCCGGATAATGTATAATATATTATATAGATCAGGAGTAATTCAACTCCGATTTAGGCTTGAGAGGAGGAGTTAAAATGAAAGATAAGCAGAGAATTAAAGAAGTGCTGGAAAATACTGAAATACTGCTTGAACCAGACGATTTAATTTCTACAGAACATGATACAACTCTCCACTATTATGTACTCAGCAAGCCATATTATCTGGATGAATTTCCGGAGGAAGGACCAGAAACCAAGGTGAGAGAAGGAAAAATCACCTGGGAAAAGCCAAAATTGTTAACTCCGGATTATATGATAAATATGAGTGGGTTTAGTGGTGAAGCAAAGAAGGCTATGCAGATCATTGCTCGCGAAAACCCCGATCTGGCCGGACTGCTTTATAAGATGAATTATAGAAAACAATCAATTAGTACCTTTACTATCAGCAGAGAAATTGAGGCTGCTGAAGCTGAAATAAGAGACGATATAGATGAAGATGATGATAATTTAACTGTAATTATCAAAGGAGTAGATGAGCTCTGGGATGTTTCACTGATGAAATTTATCCAGACTCTAATGTTAAAGAGTGCTTATAAATCTCAGCTTCCTGACTATGAGGAAAAGGGGTTTTTGAGCACAGATGATAAAGGCTATTCTGTAGTTACCAGAAATCTCGAAGGACTGCCAATAGCAGCCAGTGAAGAGATCGAAAAAATGTTTGAGATGGTTAAAAATGGTGAGGAAGATCCTTCAAAATTAAAGAAGGAGCTTGATCGCTGGGGAGTTTTTAATGCATATCAGGATAGATTTTTTGATCTTTTTAGGGAGGACTGATAATGATGAAAAGTGCTTATGAAATTGCAATGGAAAGAGCAGATGAAGTTTATGGAACAAATGATAAGGATCATAATTCTCTAGAAATTAGAGAAGAACTGAAAGAAATTATGGCGCCATTTTTTAAAGAAGAGATGGATGCTGAAGGTTTATGGCATGAACTGGGAGATAAAGAGGATACTTATTTAAAAGAAGCACAGCTGATGTTGATTGAATCAATTGGACTCCGCAACTCTTCTGAACAGATAAAAAGACGTAAAGAAGCTGTAGTGGCTGTTGAATCACTTAAAGAAAGTGGAAATACAAGTTTCTTTGAGAAACAGTTTACCCAGGCACAGAGCCTGCAGCAGCAGTATCAGACTCAAAAGAAACAGCTTGATGAGCAGGTAAAACAGCACTTAGAACAGGCTCAGGGACAGAGTCAAAACCCACTGGCTGCCGCTCAGGGTGGTAATGACGGGCAGAATGGCATGAATGCTCAGATGAGACAGCAGCTGGCCCAGAAGGTATCAGAGTTTCAGGAAGGATACAATAAGCGTTTTAATAAGTTAATCGATAAAATGAAAGCTGAAATTGAGTAACAGGTGAAAAAATTTAACTATTATTTAAAAATAAAGCTAAAAATTAAATAAAAATTTAAAAATCCGGCCTTTGAGTCGGGTTTTTTTGCTTTAAAAGCTAAAAATAAACAGGAAAAGATTAATTAAGCTAGAATAATATATTAAGAAGCAAATATAGGTACCGGGTACTTGTAAATATTTTCCTTATTTAAACAACAGCTTTTTGACAAATATTTACAAGTACCCGGTACCATCAGGATGGGGGCTAAATAATGATTAAAAACATAGTATTTGATCTGGGAAATGTGCTGCTGGAATTTGATCCGGAAAGTTATCTGGATGAACTGGGATACAGTGATGATTTAAAGTCACAGCTGATAACCGAAATTTTTGAGACCGAGGAGTGGCTGCAACTTGATCGGGGAACCATCAGCCAGAAGCAGGCGGTAGAAAAATGGCAGCAGAGAAATCCAGATCTGGCCGACAAAATTGCAGAGGTAATGGCTGAATGGGAAAAGATTTTAACACTCAAGAAAGACAGCCTGGAAATCTTAAAATCAACAGCCCAAAAAAATTATAATCTTTATATTTTATCAAACTTTCATCAGCAGGCATTTGATTATATCAGCAGCAAATATGATTTCTTTAAATACTTTGATGGTCGGGTAATTTCTGCTGATGTTAATTTGATCAAACCAGAAGCAGAGATTTATGATCATTTACTTAATAAATTTAATTTAAAAGCTGAAGAAACTCTTTTTATAGATGACTCGAAAGCCAATATCGAGGCAGCCTTAAAAAAGGGAATCCGGGTAATACATTTTAAAGATGCTGAAAGTCTGGATGAGGAGTTAAAATTATATCTTAAGGAGTGAAGCTAATGCCTCATATATTATTTGGCCGTTCCAAAGAACTGGAGATTGAAATTACAGAATATTTAGACCTTGTTAATCAGGGGGCTCTGACATTTAAAAGAGATTTAAAGAGGTATATTCAAAAAGATTTTGAGCTTTTTGAGGAATCGCTGACTGACATTAAAAAGATTGAAAATAATGCTGATGAACATCAAAAGGACATTAAATATAAGTTGTATAAATATATGCTGATTCCGGAATCAAGAGCCGATGTTTTAAATATTATTGAAGAAATTGATACGATAACTGATCTGGCCAAGGAAGTGATTTATGAAATTTCGATAGAAAGGCCGGTGATTCCAGCAGGATTAGAAAGTGATTTTTTGGAGCTGGTTGAAAATAGTGCAGAGGCAGTTGACATGCTGGTTAAATGTGTGCGGGCATTTTTCGAAGAAATTTCGCAGGTTAATGATTATGTCAATAAGGTTCATTTTTATGAACATCAGGCAGATAAAAACGAAGAAAGGTTAAAAAGAAAAATATTTTCTGATCAGTGTGAGGAAATAGAAATTGCCTATAAGCTTCAGCTCAGATATTTTATTGAGGAGATTGCCGCTTTATCTGATCAGGCCGAAATGGTCAGTGAGGATGTTTCTGTAGCAGCTGTAAAAAGAAGAATTTAAATCAGTAAATGGTGGTGTGAAAAATGATTGAAGTTATTATCTATCTGTCAAGCGGCCTCTTTTTAGGCTGGTCTTTAGGTGCCAATGATGCAGCCAATATTTTTGGAACTGCAGTTGGCAGTAAAATGGTCAAATTTTCAACAGCTGCTCTGATTATGACAATTTTTGTAATTCTGGGTTCAGTTGTTAGTGGGGCAGGAGCATCTCATACCCTTGGAGCTCTGGGACAGGTAGGCACACTGCCGGCAGCTTTTGTAGTGGCTTTTGCAGCAGCAGTTGCAGTGTCCTGGATGACAAAATTAAGTCTGCCGGTTTCTACTTCACACTCGATTGTAGGAGGGATAATTGGCTGGAACCTTTATTCTGGTTATGCCACTGATCTGAGTGTGCTGAGAGAAATTGTAGGAGCCTGGATATTTTCACCGGTTCTTTCGGCTTTTTTTGCTGTTGTTTTATATTTCGCTTTTAGGAAATGGCTGAATAATGCCAGAGTTCATCTGCTGCAGCTCGATTTTTATACCCGCTGGGGATTATTGATTGTTGGTGCTTTTGGAGCCTATTCTCTGGGAGCTAATAATATTGCCAATGTAATGGGAGTCTTTACCGGTATTATGGAGATTCCGGCTTATAATCTCAGTATTTTTAGCTTCAGTGGAGCTCAGCAGCTTTTTCTGCTGGGAGGGATTGCAATTTCCGTTGGGGTAGTAACTTATTCTAAACGTGTGATGCTTACTGTTGGCTCAAATATTATGGATATTTCTCCAATTGGAGCTTTTATTGTTGTGCTGGCGAGCTCGACTACACTTTTTGTCTTTGCTTCAGCAGGTCTCAAAGATTTTTTAATAATGCTTGGTCTTCCTTCCTTTCCACTGGTTCCTGTATCAAGTTCTCAGGCAGTAGTGGGCGCAGTACTGGGGCTGGGGCTGGCAAAAGGTGGGCGCAATATTAATTTTAAGCTGCTGGGTAAAATTGGTGTCGGCTGGGTCCTGACTCCAATTACAGCTGCAGTCATTTCATTTTTCCTCTTATTTTTTATGCAGAATGTTTTTATTAGATCAGTAGTGTAAATTTACAGTTAAACTGCAGAAGCTGATTTTAAAGGCTTAACTAGATAATTTTTATAAGTTAATAAGTTTTTGGAGAGGTGATAAGATGTTTGAAAATATTCAGCTGGAGGGTTATCTGCAGCTGATCATAGAAAAAATAGAAAATAATCTATTAGTCTGGTCCAATTTGATCGAATTAATTATTTTTGCTTTACTTACAGCTGCAGCTTTTTTCCTGGCAAAATTTTTATACAGCCATGCAGATGATCTGTTGGGGAAAATCAAAGCTTTAAAAGAACGCAAGAAGCTCAGGATTCTCGATAGGCTATTATTTCCTTTGATTTTAATGATTCTGATTGGGCTCTATTATGTTGTTGCTGTTGCCTTTAGTCTGCCGGTAGTAATTATTAGTATTTTTGGAAACTTAGTTTCTGCCTGGTTGATAGTTAAGGCAATCACCCTGTTTTTCCCCCGCAATAAAATGTTTCGGTTTTTGTCCATTTTGATCTGGATTATTGCAGCCTTAAGAATTTTAAATATTTATCAGGAAACAATTAATCTGCTGGACAGTCTGGCTTTCAGCAGTGGTAATTTAAGAATTTCTCTGCTGCTGATAATTAAAGCAATTATTATCTTCAGTGTTTTATTCTGGCTTGCCGGTAAAGTAAGCAGGATTGTTACCTCCAGAATTGACAGCAGTGACGGCCTAACACCGTCAATAAAAGTACTTTTAAATAAGATAGCTAAATTTCTAATCTTTACTTCAGCAGTCTTATTTACCTTAAGCTCGGTTGGAATCGACTTAAGTGCCTTTGCTTTCCTTGGTGGTGCTATTGGTGTTGGCTTAGGTTTTGGACTGCAGAAGATTGTATCTAATTTTATCAGTGGAATTATTATTTTAGTTGATAAATCAATCAAGCCCGGTGATGTAGTTGAAATAGGAAATGTTTACGGCTGGGTGAGGAAGCTGGATATCCGTTTTGTCTCAGTTGTAACCCGCTCCGGTAAGGAATTTTTGATTCCAAATGAAGATTTTATCACCAAAGAAGTGATCAACTGGTCTTACAGTGATGAACTTGTTCGAGTTGATGCAGAAGTTGGAGTTTCTTATGACAGTGATTTAAGGCAGGTCCAGGAACTGATGATGCAGGCAATTGAGGAAAAGGAAAGAATTTTGACTGACCCGGCCCCAAATGTACTCTTAATGGGCTTTGGAGATAGTTCTGTTAATTTTGAAATCCGCTTCTGGATCAGTGATCCGCGCAATGGAATTCAGAATATCCGCAGTCAGGTTTTACTTTCAATCTGGGACAACTTTAAGGAACACGATATTGAAATCCCATTCCCACAGCGGGATTATCATTTGCGGTCACTGCCGGAGGATTTGAATAATTATTTTAAAGATAGTCAAAGAAATGAAAAAAATCCAAAAAAAGATAATCAGTAGCAAAATGATTTAAATGAGGAGGCTAATCATGGGTAAAATATTAATTCCTTTAGCTGATGGTTTTGAAGAAATTGAAGCTGTGACTAATATTGATGTTTTAAGAAGAGCTGGCCTGGATGTGATTACAGCCGGGATTGGAAGTAAAAAGATTAATGGAGACCATGGAATAAAGATTGAGACTGATACTGAAATTTCTGAGATTACAGCAGATGAACTGTCGGCTGTAGTTTTACCGGGTGGTATGCCTGGTGCTGCAAATTTAAGAGATAGTGCTGAATTGTTAAAATTAATTAGAGCTGTTAATGAAAAGGGCAATTTATGTGCAGCAGTCTGTGCAGCACCGATAGTACTGGAAGCTGCTGGTATTTTAACAGACAAAAATGCCACCAGCTATCCGGGTTTTGGAGAACAGATGGATTCAGCAAACTATCGGGAAGAAAGAGTAGTTATTGACGGCAACATTATAACGGGAAGAGGTCCTGGAGTTGCCATGGAATTTGCTTTAACTATTGTGGAATATCTACTCGACGGTAAAGAGAGAGTTGAACTGGAAAAAGCAATGCTGGTAAAAAATTAAACTGATTTAATGAATAAGCCTCCCCCAGATTTGGGGGAGCTTTTCCAAAGCTAATAAAATTAACTAAGTTGTTTAGGGGGAGTAAAATGGCAGCAATTAAATTAAGTGCACTTGATCATATTTTTGAAAAATATGAGGGAAAAAAAGGCAAATTGATTCCTGTTCTGCATGAGATACAGGAAGAGGTTGGTTATCTTCCGGTAGAAGTTCAGCGCTATGTCAGCGAAAAACTGGGAGTTGCAATGAGTAAAATTTATGGAGTTATTAGTTTTTACTCGTTTTTTACAACTGAGCCCAAAGGAGAGCATACAATTGGAGTCTGTATGGGCACCGCCTGCTATGTCAAAGGAGCAGAAGACATTTTAAATAGGTTAAAAGAAGAATTAGGTATCGAAACTGGTCAGACAACTGCTGATAATAAATTTACGATGACAATGACCCGCTGTTTGGGAACCTGCAGCATGGCACCGGTAATCATGATTGATGATCAGGTTCACGGCAACCTTGAAGCAGAAAAAATTCCAGAGATAATCAATAAATATTAATAATTGGGGTGTAAAAATGGCGAAAAAAGAAATCTTAATCTGTGCCGGAACTGCCTGTTTATCTGCCGGAGCAGAGGAGATCAAAGACAAGTTTAAAGAGGAGATAAAAGAACTTAATTTGACTGAAGATTATGAAACAAAAACAGTGATCAGTAATACTGGCTGTATCGGCCCCTGCAGTTTGGGACCAATCGCGATAGTTAAAGATGACAATACCTTTTACGGTCATTTAAAAACTGAAGATGTGGCTAGAATTGTTAGAGAACATCTTTTGAATGGCAGAGTTGTAGAAGATTTATTAACTGAAGAAGAGGGAGAAAAAGTTGAAGATTTTAAAGAAATACGCTTTATGAAAAAACAGAAGCGGATTGCTCTAAGAAATACAGGAATCATTGATCCCAATAAAATTGAAGAGTATCTTGAAAGGGACGGCTATCAGGCTTTAAAAACCGTGCTGAATGAGCTGACTCCACTGGAGGTAATCGAAGAAATCAAAGCTTCGGGCCTCAGAGGTAGAGGGGGAGCTGGTTTTCCTACCGGCTTGAAGTGGAGCTTTGCCCATCAGGCAGCCGGGGAGCAGAAATACATAATCTGTAATGCAGATGAGGGAGACCCTGGTGCTTTTATGGACCGCAGTATCTTAGAGGGTGATCCCCACAGTATTATTGAAGCAATGGCAGTTGCCGGTTATGCAATTGGTGCTGATCAGGGTTTTGTCTATGTGCGGGCAGAATACCCACTGGCAGTTAAAAACTTAAAGATTGCCATTAGGGCAGCAGAAAATAATGGTTATTTGGGCAGCAATATTTACGGCAGTGATTTTTCATTTAATTTAGAAGTGCGTGTTGGAGCCGGGGCCTTTGTCTGTGGAGAAGAAACCGCCCTGATTGCTTCAATCGAAGGCAAAAGAGGACAGCCTTCAACCAAACCACCTTATCCTGCTAATTCTGGCTTGTGGGGAAAGCCAACTGTAATCAATAATGTAGAAACTCTGGCCAATATTGTGCCGATAATTAATAAGGGCAGTCAGTGGTTCAGCAGTATTGGTACCGAAAAAAGTAAAGGGACCAAAGTATTTGCGGTGGCAGGTGATGTTAAGGAGACAGGTCTGGTTGAAGTACCAATGGGCACAACTTTAAGAGAAATTGTTTTTGAGATAGCAGGTGGAATTGCCGACGGCAAGGAATTTAAGGCAGCTCAAATCGGTGGACCTTCTGGAGGGACAATTCCCAAAGAATACTTAGACCTAAAGATAGATTATGAGTCAGTTAAGGAAGCGGGAGCGATAGTTGGCTCCGGCGGCCTGGTAATTATGGATGAAGATAATTCAATGGTTGATGTGGCAAGATTTTTTCTAGATTTTACTGAAGATGAATCCTGCGGCAAATGTACTCCCTGCCGGGTTGGAACCAAAAGGATGCTCGATATTTTAGAAAAAATTCTGGACGGTAAAGGCAGCCAGCAGGACCTTGATAAATTAGAAGAGCTGGGAAATGTAGTTAAAGAAACCTCTCTCTGTGGACTGGGTCAGACTGCTCCCAATCCAGTTTTAAGTACACTAAAGTACTTTAGAGAAGAATACGAAGAATTAATCAATACTGCAGAGGAGGGGAATTAAATCGTGGAGATAACTATCGATAAACAAAAAATTGAAGTTGAAAAAGGAAAAACTGTCTTAGAAGCAGCGGAAGAGAACGGGATTGCGATTCCAACTCTCTGCCACAGCCCATTTTTGGAGGATGTGGGTGCCTGCAGAATGTGCCTGATTGAGGACCTTGCTGACGGCAAATTGAAAACTTCCTGTACAACTGAGGTCAAAGATGGGATGGAAGTCCTTACTAAAAGTAAGCGAGTCGAAGATTCGCGCCGGACAATTTTAGATTTATTAATTTCAGACCATCCCTTAGACTGCATGACCTGTGAGGCAGACGGCAGCTGTACTCTTCAGGACTTAGCCTATCAGTATGGAATTGAGCGCTCTTCTTATGGGACAAAATCGGAGCCTCGCTTTAAAGTTGAAAGAGATAATGAATTTATTGAGCTGGACCCTGACAAATGTATTTTATGTGGCAAGTGTATTCGAGTTGATCAGAATATTCAGTGCTCAGATGCCATAGATTTTGTGGAAAGAGGTTTTCAGACCAAAATTGGAGCAGCAAATGATGAAGGTTTAGGTGGAGAAGATTCGACCTGTGTTTTCTGCGGTCAGTGTGTGGAACTCTGTCCAACTGGAGCTTTGAGTTATATACCTTCTCAAAAGAAAGGCAGAGAATATGATTTTAAGAAAACAGTTACAACCTGTCCCTACTGTGGAGTTGGCTGTCAGCTGGAACTAAAGACAAAGGATAGAAGAGTAATTGAAGTTGGCTCAGTTTACCGAGAGGGTACTCCTAATCCCTATGGTGAAGCCTGTGTCAAGGGAAGATTTGGCTATGACTTTATCAACCATCCTGACCGACTCAAAAAGCCATTAATCAAAAGAAATGGTAAATTGGAAGAGGCGGAATGGGAGGAAGCCCTGTCACTGGTAGCAGAAAAGTTGACTGAAATTAAAGATGAATATGGTGGTAGAGCTCTGGCAGGTTTGAGTTCTGCGAAATGTACAAATGAAGAAAATTATTTAATGCAGAAATTTATGCGGGCTGTAATCGGGACAAACTCTGTTGACCACTGTGCCCGCTTATGCCATGCCTCTACAGTTGCCGGCCTGGTTAAAGCATTTGGATCCGGGGCAATGACCAATTCGATCAGTGAAATTGAAGGTTCAGATCTGATTTTTGTAATTGGCTCTAATCCAACTGAAAACCACCCGGTAATCGGCAGTAAAATGAAAAAAGAGCATAAAAATGGAACAAAATTAATTGTAGCAGATCCCCGTCAGATTGAATTATCCGGTCTGGCAGAAGTAGCAGTCCAGCAGCAGCCAGGTACAGATGTAGCTTTGCTCAATGGTTTGATGCATGTAATTATTGAGGAAGGACTGGCTGATCAGAAATTTATTGCAGAGCGAACCGAAAACTATGAATACCTGGCTTCAATTGTTGAAGATTATACTCCCGAAAAAGTAGCAGAGATCACTGGGGTAGAAGCAGCTAAAATTAAAAAGGCAGCCCGGCTTTTTGCTCAGGCAGATAAGGCAGCAATCTATTTTGCAATGGGGATTACTCAGCACAGAACCGGTACAGATAATGTGCTTTCTGTAGCTAATTTAGCACTTCTGACCGGAAATGTAGGTAGAGAAAGCACTGGAGTTAACCCACTCCGCGGTCAGAATAATGTTCAGGGTGCCTGTGATCTGGGAGCTTTATCCAATGTCTACCCTGGTTATCAGGCAGTAGAAGACCCCGAGATAAAAGAGAAGTTTGCGCGGGCCTGGGAAACAGAAGAACTTTCAGATGAGGTTGGCTTAACTGTGGTTGAAATATTTAAGCAGGCGGGAAAAGATATTAAAGGCCTCTATATTATTGGTGAAAATCCGGTGATTTCTGATCCGGACCAGCGCCACATAGAGGAGGCGCTTGACCAGTTAGATTTTCTGGTTGTAGAAGATATCTTTTTGACTGAGACAGCTCAATTTGCTGATGTGGTGCTGCCGGCAGCTTGCTTTGCAGAAAAAGAAGGTACTTTTACCAATACTGAGCGCCGGATTCAAAAAGTTAACCAGGCAATTGAGCCTCCTGGAGAGGCCAGAGCAGACTGGAAGATTATCTCCGAAATTTCTACCAGAATGGGTTATCAAATGAACTATGATTCTCCTGCCGCTATCATGGCAGAAATTGCAGAAGTCACTCCAATCTATGGTGGTATTTATGCAGATCGCCTGGGAGATCAGGGTCTGCAGTGGCCCTGTAAAGACTGAGAAGACCCTGGCACTAAGTTTTTACACCAGGGAGAATTTGCCCGAGGTAAGGGTAAGTTCCATCCGGTAACTTATATTCCACCTGCTGAAGAAGTGGATGATGAGTATAATTATATTATGATGACCGGTAGGATGCTTTATCACTTCCATACTGGAACTATGACCAGAAATTCGGAGCCAATTGATAAACATGAGCCCGATGCCTATCTTGAAATCAACAAAAAAGACGCTAAAAAGTTAAGAATAAAAGCTGGAGATCGAGTCAGAGTAACTTCCCGCCGGGGTGAGGTAGAAACCAATGTTCGAATTGGCGACAGAGTTCAGCCGGGTCAGATCTTTATGCCCTTCCACTATGCAGAAAGTCCGGCGAACAGGCTGACAAATCCTGTCTTAGATAAAGATGCAAAAATCCCGGAACTTAAAGTAACAGCGGTGAAGGTTGAAAAAATAGAATAAAAAAACACATTATTAAAACTTAAATAAATCTAAAAAACCACACCAGTATTTTGGTGTGGTTTTAATTATCAATTATTAAAAAAATCGATAAGATAAAAGGTCGG
>NZ_QBLR01000290.1:0-4247 GCF_003070835.1 Halanaerobium sp.
ATGTTATCATTGTAATGATAGTGAATTTTAGGCTTCGCAAAAATGCGAAGTCTTTTTTTGTATTTTGGAGGTCGAAAATGGAATATTATAAGAATTTTGATGAACTAACAAAAAAAGAATTATACGAGATAATTAAATTAAGAATAGATATCTTTGTTGTGGAACAAAATTGCCCTTATCCAGAACTTGACAGAAAAGATTATAAAGCTATTCATCATTTTATAAAAGAAAAAGATGAAATAATTGCATATTTAAGAATATTACCAAAAGGTGTCTCTTATGACGAGGTTTCAATAGGTCGAGTCATAGTAAATAAAAATTATAGAGGTAACGGTTATGCCAAGAAGATCTTAAAAAATGCTATAAATTTTGTTGAACAAAAGTGGGGAGAAACATCAATAAGGTTATCTGGCCAAAAGTATCTGGAAAAGTTTTATAACAGTTTTGGTTTTGATACAGTTTCAGACGTTTACCTTGAGGATAACATCCCTCATGTTGAAATGTTGTATAATAAGAGAGGACGTTAATTTAATAACGCCCTCTCTTAAAAATTATGTAGCATACATAGTGGGTGAGACTATTTTCATATATATTATATTACGCTAAGCAAACTAAATGTCAAGCTGTTTTTTTATTTATTTTTGTTAAATATTTGTAAATTTAAGAGTTAACCCTTAAATTTACATTTTATTCACAAGGGGTGAAAAAATGAAAATTAGAACATGGTCTTTATTAGAACTTTTGGGAATAATATCAATTTTATATCTTTCAAACTTCAACGGGTATTACTTTTTATTGTTTTTTATTATTTTGTTTATGGAATATAAAAAATACAACAAACTTGATGATCAAGGAAAAATAGTTTTTAACAAATCTGCTATGCACTCACTCTTCATAATAATTTCCATAGCAATTGTAAGTGTATCGTTACAATTGGAAATTAAACCCATATTTTTGGAAATCTTTATATTAATCCCTTTAATATATACCAATCTTTTTAGAACACTTTTTTTAAGAGGTCGAGACATACTTATAAAAAGAGCTGGATATATTATCACTCTATTATTATTTTTATACACATTTGTTTCACATGGATTTTCTATACCTCAAGAATTTATTTTACCAGCATTTATTTTGTTGGCAACTGTTATTGCTACAAAATCTAAAATAGGTGGATTTTTTGGATATTTTATAATTTCAATGGGGTTATTTTACGTTTATCTACTCGATGGAGAATTGAATTATCAAAAGGTTTATATGTTATCATTACTCACAACACCCTTATTGTTTCTGGCTATTAGTTCCTTAAAAGACTAAATATAGTTTGTAATACAAATCATTTTAATGTATAATAACAAAGTAAATATATTATAAGAGGTGAATTATGAATTCAAGGACAAGAAAAATGATCACAGCTGCAATAATGATAGCACTTGGTGTGTTATTGCCTCAGATTTTTCATTTGATTGGGGGGCCTAATTTGGGAAGCATTTTGTTACCTATGCACATCCCAGTTCTATTAACTGGGTTCATAGCAGGCCCTTTATATGGGTTATTAGCAGGCTTTTTAACTCCAGCTTTGAGTTCTCTTTTGACTGGAATGCCTCCTATTTCTCCAGTGCCAATACTTTTTTTAATGATGTTTGAATTGCCCGTATACGGACTAATTTCAGGATATCTTTTTGAAAAGAAAAGGATGAATATGTTCCTTTCTTTGATAACCGCAATGTTATTTGGTAGATTAACTTATGGATTAGGGATTATAGTTCTTTCCAATATATTTATGATGAATATTCCTAATGGAATAACTGTTTGGGGAGCTGTTGTATCAGGATTACCGGGCATAATCCTACAGATTGTTTTAATTCCTCTAATAGTTCAAATTTTAGAAAAAAGGGGTTCACTAAATGAAGGATATAGAAAAAGCTAAAGATTTTTTAGAAAAAGGGAATTATAGTTTTGTGGCAGTTAAAGACGGTCACATCATTGCCGCTTCTCAAGAAGATGGAATAAAACCTTTGATTAAAATCATAAGAGAAAATAAATCCATGCTGAAGGAATCTTCTATAGCAGATAAAGTTATTGGTAAAGCAGCAGCTTTATTGATGTTATATGCCAAAGCAAAAGAAGTTCATGGCTATATAATGAGCGAAACTGCAATGGAAGTTTTTAATGACAAAGATTTCCCATACACTTATGATGAAGAAGTGAAATATATTTTGAACAAAACAGGTGACGATATGTGCCCAATGGAAAAGGTCACAATGAATATTTCGAAACCAAACAAAGCTTATAAAGCCCTTGAAGAAAAAATAAAAGAATCGATGTCAAAAAAATAAATCCTGCTAAGCAGGATTTATTTTTTTAATAGTTATTATCTCCACCTAAAAAACCACCAAAAATATTTCCACCTATTCCAGAAAATCCTTTTTGCTCACCTTTTGTAGTTCCGGTTTTTCTTGCACCAGCCATAATTCTATCTGCAAGTCTTGAAAAAGGTAATGATTGTAAATAAACAACTCCTGGTCCTCTTAAAGTTGCCAAAAATAAACCTTCTCCTCCAAACAATGCGTTGGTAAAACCGCCAACAAAATTAATATCATAATCAACTGTTTTTTCAAATCCAACAATACAACCAGTGTCTACTTTTAAAATTTCTCCAGGTTGTAAATGTCTTTTAATTAAAGCTCCACCAGCATGGATAAAAGCCATCCCATGACCTTCTAACCTCTGAAGAATGAATCCTTCACCACCGAATAACCCAGTTCCTAATTTTTTAGTTAATTCAATTTCAATTTCAATTCCATTAGCAGCACACAGGAAACTATCTTTTTGACAAATGAAAGTTCCATTAAAAGCAACAAGATCAATAGGTACTACTTTTCCAGGATAAGGAGCTCCAAAAGCCACATGACCTTTTCCAGAACCTCTATGTACAAAATTTGTTATAAAGAAACTTTCTCCAGTGAACATTCTTTTCAAACCTTTAAAAACTCCACCGCCAGTGTTTGTTTGCATTTCTATATCATTTTCCATATACATCATAGCTCCAGCTTCAGCCCTGACGCCTTCACCAGGGTCTAATTCAATTTCTACAAGTTGCATATCATCCCCATGAATTATGTAATCAATAAAATCAGCCATACTTTATATGCCTCCCTTTTTAGTTATTCACGTTTATTATACTTCAAAATAAAAAAATAATCACATAATAGATTTATTACGGCAATATTTGTAATATTTGTTTAAATTAAAGAACTAATAACATATAACCTTAATTACTATATTAATATTTTGTTTAATCAACTAACTAATTTCTGTTATAATAATCAGGAGGAGGTTGTTAAAAAATGAAAATAAGAGTTTACCGATTATCATCATTTACTGATAGTATAAATGGCGGAAATCCTGCTGGAGTTGTGTTAAACGCAGACAATTTAAAAGAAGGAGAAATGAAGTACATTGCAAAAGAAGTAGGCTATTCAGAAACAGCCTTTGTTTCAAAATCAGATAAAGCTGACTTTAAAGTAAGATTTTTTACACCTGTTGATGAAGTTGATCTATGTGGACATGCAACAATAGCTACTTTTTCATTATTGAATAAAAAGGGAATCATATCCCCCGGAAAATACAACCAAGAAACTAAAGCTGGTTTATTGGGTATAGATATCAATAAAAGCGGAGAAGTCATGATGAACCAGAATATCCCTTATTTTGGAGAATACTTAGACAAAAAAATAATTGCAGAAGCTTTGAATATTTCTGTAGAAGATTTTTATTCCGAATACCCTGTCCAAATAGTTTCCACAGGGTTGAAAGATATAATTGTTCCAATAAAATCTTTTGACAAAATGAACTTCTTAATTCCAAATTTCGATAAAATTGCTAAAATATGTGTTGAAAACGATTCTGCGGGTTTTCATATTTTTAACTTGGAGAGAAAAAATTTTCATGCCTCTTGCAGAAATTTTGCACCCAATTTGGGGATTAAAGAAGAATCAGCCACAGGTACAGCAAGTGGTGCTCTAGCGAGTTATTTTGTTGAACAGGGGATTTACAAACCTAACAAAAAAATGGTTTTTGAACAAGGATATAAAATGAAAAAGCCATCAAAAATAAAAGCAATTGTAGAATCAAAAGAAGGAATATATGAAAAAGTCAAAGTTGGCGGAAAAGCTGTAATAATAGATGAAATAACTATAGAATTATAATTTATGAAAGAAGAATATCCTCTAAAACTTCTATAT
>NZ_QBLR01000291.1:0-4220 GCF_003070835.1 Halanaerobium sp.
TTGAAGAATATTTCAGATTCAAAAAACAGCAGTTTGATTTAGAAAATATTAGGGTGAGATCTTTAAATAGTATCAGAACAATGGATTTGATTTTAACAATTTTAATCGGTTTTATTGCTATGCTTTCAGAAAAAAGAAATACTACTAAATTGAGTTTATGGATATCAAAATTAGCTAAAAGAATATATGATATTCCCAACTTTGATTATTACGCTATAGCAGATGGTATATTTGAAATTTTAAAAAAGAGCTGTACAGGAATAAAAAGTTTTTTAAATTCAAATATCAAATTTAAAAGATCACAACAGCCTAACCTGTTCAGTTTGCAGCAATGTTAAGGATATAAAAAGGTTATTAATTGTGATTTTGGGGAAACTCTATCTGTAAAAAGAGCTGAAGGTGATGAGGTAATCGGTGCTACAGTTAATCAGAATGGATTGATTAAAGTTAAGGCCACTAAAGTTGGTAAGGATACCTTTCTTTCTCAGGTAGTAAAAATGGTTGAGGAAGCTCAGGGTACTAAAGTTCCAATTCAGGAATTTGCTGATAAAATAACAGGTATCTTTGTGCCAACGGTTTTAATTATAGCAGCCTCGACTCTTGTAATATGGTTGATCTTTCCTGATGCTTTAAGAGAAGTTGGATTCTGGGCTCAATCTTTTCTGCCCTGGGTTGATCCGACGTTGGGAACATTTACTCTAGCAATCTTTGCAACAATTGCTGTCTTAGTAATTGCCTGTCCCTGTGCTTTAGGACTCGCAACTCCAACTGCACTGATGGTTGGAAGCGGCATTGGAGCTGAAAATGGAGTTTTAATCCGTAAAGGTGAGGCTATCCAGACTATGAAGGATGTTCATACTATCGTTTTTGATAAGACTGGAACTATCACCAAGGGTAAGCCGGAGGTAACAGATATAACTGCAGCACCAGAAAGCAGTGAACAGGAATTAATGCAGCTGGCTGCAAGTGTAGAAGCTGGTTCTGAACACCCTCTGGGAGAGGCAATAGTTCGAGGCGCTAAAGACAGAGAAATTGAAATAAAAGATATTAAAAATTTCAACTCTGTAACTGGTAAAGGAGTTAAAGCAGAGGTTGAAGGTAAAGATGTACTTGTCGGCAGCAGAAAATTAATGGAAGCAAATAATATAGATACTTCTGATTTTGAAGAAGAATTAAAAAGACTGGAAAATGAAGCAAAGACTGCAATGCTGGCTGCAGCTGATGGTAAAATGCTGGGAATAGTTGCTGTAGCAGATGCTTTAAAAGAAGATTCTGTTCAGGCAATTGCTGAACTCAAAAAATTGGGCTTAGAAACAGCAATGATTACCGGTGATAATCAGCGGACAGCAGAGGCAATAGCAAAAGAAGTTGGAATTGATCATGTAGTTGCCGAAGTAATGCCTGATGGTAAAGTAGATAAGGTAAAAGAACTGCAGTCTGAATTCGGAATTATTGCCATGGTTGGTGATGGAATCAATGATGCACCGGCTTTAACTCAGGCAAATGTTGGCATAGCAATTGGTACCGGTACAGATATTGCAATTGAGTCATCAGATATTACCCTGGTCAGAGGAGATTTATCTTCTGTAATTACAGCAGTTAAACTTTCACGGGCCACTTTTAGAAAAATTAAACAGAATTTATTCTGGGCCTTTTTCTACAATTTAATTGCAATTCCGGTTGCTATTTTAGGACTGCTGCATCCGGTAATTGCAGAAATGGCAATGGCCACAAGTTCAATCAGTGTTGTCACAAATGCCAATCTCTTGAGGCGCGAAAATGTCCAGGCAGATTATAAAGAAAATTAAAGCTAGAATTATTAAAAGATAAATTTAAAATAATTAAATTTGAAGTGAAAAAATAGAATGGGGAGTGATTTGATGAATTCCTTATGTGATCTGGATAAAAAAGAGTTAATAACTCGTTTAAGAAGAATAGAGGGTCAGGTTCGGGGTCTGCAGCGGATGGTAGATGAAGAAAAATACTGTGTTGATATTTTGCATCAGATAAATGCCGTTCAGGGTGGACTCAAAAAGGTTGGTCTTAAAATCCTTGATAAACATGTGCACGGATGTGTACAGAGAGCAGTTAAAAATGAAGAGGGCGATGAAATTATCGATGAATTAATGAATGTACTTGCAAAATTCACTGATTGATTTAAGATTTGATATTTAAATTCTAAGATTAGTTCATAAAAAGATGATGAATTTGAAAGTTGAAGTTAAATTTAAAACTGAGAATGAGCTAGTATTTAAGAGATAAACTTAATTTAAAGAGGGAGTGATTTTAATGCCGTATATTAAAATTCAGACCAATCAGAAAGCAGAAAATGAGAAAGAAATATTAAAGAAACTATCAGTTGAGTTGGCAGAAAGACTGGGGAAATCGGAATCATATATTATGACAGCTTTGAAGTCAGATCTTAAGATGGCTTTTGGCGGCAGCACAGAAAAAACAGCTGTTCCAGGTGCAATGTGGGGCTGGGATGGAGGCACTTTTTAAAGGTGCAAAGGCAGCCCTAAGGGCTAGTGAGTATTTGAGTTAATTGTGAGGTATCTATGATATATTTAGATTAAGTTGACTTTTCTACACGTTCAGCCTGTCATTCTGAGTGAGTAGATCTGTTTAAATTGAAGTATGAATTAAAAAGGAGGACATTAAAATGAGAAAAAAATTAGTTCTGGTAGCGGTTATTGTTCTGGGACTTTTTCTACTGGCGGCGTGTGGTGGTAATGCAACAGAAGAAAATCAGCAGGAAGCAGCTGATACTGTAACTACTGCTTCTATAGTTAATGAGGAAGAGGCTTTTAAAGAAGCCATTGGTGCTGATGGAAACTGGATAATTGCTACCCTAAATGATTTAACTTTTGAAGAAGAAATAGTAGTTGAAGGTACATTTTATAATGGTGGAGATTCGGAAAATGATGTTTATCGTAAAATAGCGGCTTATGCTCAGGATGATGACCGCAATGTAACTGACAGATATACAATTACAGCTCCACAGATGATTATTCAAAGTCCAAACACTAGATTTCAGGGTGGTGTCTTTAAAGGAGATATTGTTGTAGAAACAAATGGTTTTACACTTTATGATGCAACAGTTGAAGGTAATATTTATTATGCCAGTCAAGAATATCAGGATTCAGCAGAGATTACTGCAGATAGTGAAGTCACCGGTGAGATAGGGGTACGGTAAAATATTATAAAAAGCTTAATATGATATAATTATTATTACTCAGACTTCGCATGCAAATTTTTTCATCAAATGCGAAGTTTGAGTAGTAAATAGAAGATTATAGTGGCAGTAGAAGACAGTTTAGTTATTTTATGGACAAGTGGTGATAAAGAAATGCAGGTTTAGAGCAGATTATTGAATTTGTAGAAAACTTTAAATTTAAAGAAGATGATATTTCCTATTTAAAAACTCAGGTTTTTAATGAAAGATTTTTAAATTATTTGAGAAATTTTAAGTTTACAGGTGATATTTATTCGGTGCCGGGAGGGGAGTGTTGTTTTTACAAAAGAACCTCTGCTTAAAGTAGAAGCAACCATTTTACAGGCGCAATTATTGGAAACTCCACTTTTGAATTTTATTAACCACCAGGCATTAATTGTCACTAAAGCAGCCAGAATTAATGAGGCAGCTTCAATGTTTTGACAGGTAAGAAATTTGGAGTTAAGGTAAGCGGAACTCATGCTCACAGCTGGATGATGAGTTTTGCAAGTGAATTAGAATCTTTTAGGACTTATGCTTAAAATTTTCCCGATAGTGCTATACTCTTAGTAGATACATATGATACTTTAAAATCCGGTGTGCCCAATGCTTGTCCGGCTTTTGGTGCAGTTTATAAGATGAGTGAGTATAATGATAGCCTAAAATAAAGCTGTCAGATAATGTTGAAAAAATGACCAATCCAGGTGATGAAAAATTAATTAGAGTTTATGATAAAAAATCAGGAAAAATTAGAGCGGATTTAATTGTCCTGCAGCAAAAAGATGAGCTGCTTGCTTTAAGTGATAAGCTGGTGGAGGATTTATAAAACTTTACAAATTATATAGTAAATTTTTATAAAGCTGCTCTGTTTAATTTAGATTTAAGTAGGGCAGTTTTAGTTTGTTATTCTCTAAAATTGTTAAATAACTCAAAGTATTCATGATATTGATCTTCAAAAACACTATTTTTTAAGTAAACAAAATTAAATTCTCTTTTAATATTAAAG
>NZ_QBLR01000292.1:0-4175 GCF_003070835.1 Halanaerobium sp.
GTTCTATATTAATTATAACTTATTAGTCATTAATTATCAAACAATTTATGATTAATTAACATATTTATGTTTATTGTATACTAAAATCAGTAGGTATTCATTGCTATTTAATTTTTTATTAGTATCCATCTGTTTGTACCTCCTCAATATCAGTTATACAATCCTGATTTCTAACACAGAGTTGAACCCGCATTCTCGTTAACTCAGTTGGTTAAACCAGTTACAGCAGCAGTTAACCTACACTTAAACCAGCCTGGGGTAAAATCTCATGTATCACTTTATACTTATGCTCTGCAGCTGCTTTCATATATAAAGTCCAGTCAGCATTATCAAAATCCTCAAACTTAAAATAATTATTATTAATTTTATTTAGCCAGTTATTATATCTTTCTTCCAATGTTCCTCTAAATTTTAAAGTTTCTTTAATCTTTGATAAACGGAAGTCTAAACTTTTATTCTCATCTACTGAACCAAATTCATCATTTTTCAATAAAAATTCTCTCAAGAAAATAAAAATATTTTTAGCTGCCGGAAGAAAGTGGAAAGGAAGCCAAACATTAAAAGATTGATTAACATCTGAACTTTTAATAAAATCCAGTTTTTTATGAGCAGTTTGAGTTTGATGAAAAATATCCAATATTTATAAATTAATTACATTTGACCCTTAAAATTAAAATTTGTGGATGCTATAATATTTATATTGAATTTTCTGAAAAAATCTTATTATAATCCAAAGAGAGGAGTCTAAATGTTTTTTTTGAGCTAAATTGTGAAAAAATTCTTAATTTATAGAAAGGGGATTCTTAAAATGGCTTATAACAAAATCCAGGATAATTTCTGGATTGACGAAAAAGTAAGAAGCTGGGATTTTAAAACAAGGATGATCGCTTTATATCTCTTAAGCAATCAGCACAGGTATTCTGAGGGTTTTTATCGCCTGCCTTTAAGCTACATAGCTGAGGATATGAGACTGGAACAGAAAGAAATACTGAAGGCTGTTCAGAAACTGACTGAGGCTAGTTTTATTAAATATGACAGGGAGAATTCGATGATTATGATCATCAATGCTTTAAAGTACCAACCATTACAGAATATTAATCACTGCAAGGCAGCTTTAAATAAGTTAGCACAGCTGCCGACTTCACCTCTGCTCGCTAATTTTATCAGACAGGCAGAAAAACACAACTCTAAGTTCTATAATTTTTTAAAGAAGAAAAGTAAAGAGCTTAAATTTCTGCAGGAAGTGTTCGCAGAAAATAAGGGGCATGATTCAAAGAGAAAGAATGGCATCAGTACAGATGAAAATAAGGGGCTGCAGACAGAAGAAAATGATTCTCCAGCTCTAACTCAGGCTCTTACTCCAGCTCCTGCTCAAACTCAAGCTCAAACTCAAACTAATGTCAGCCAGAAAGAAGATATTATTTTTACCAACAGAGAATTTAAAACTGATGATTTAAAGCCTGAAGAAGAACTCTGCTGCTATTTAATTGAACTGATAGAAAAGAATAACCCACGAGCTTCACTGCCCGAAAAAGATCCATCCGATCCGCTCTTTAAAAAATGGGCAAAAGAAATAGAAAGACTCAAACGTCTGGGTCCGGTGGGAGCAAAGGCTAAGGAAAAGAAAGGCTACAGCCTGCAGGAAATCAGAGATATTATCTCTTTCAGTCAGCAGGATCAGTTCTGGCAGAGCAATATCTTAAGTGCAAAGAAGTTAAGAAAACAGGTGATCAAGCTGGAAAACAAGATGAAAAGTTCTAAGTCTAATGCTTCCAGTCAAAACACAGACATGCTGCAAGAATTATATCTAGCTGCTAAAGAGGAGGAAAAAGAAAATGGAAAAAAGTGAATGTATTAAAATCTTAAGTTATTTAAATAATTGCTATAATAACCGCTTTAAGTTTCCGAAAGCCAATGACAAAGATGGAACTGCGACTAAGTTAATGGTTGAAGTCTGGTATGATCTCCTCCAGTATTATGAATACCAGCTGGTGGTGGCTGCTTTAAAAAAATTAATTATTAACCGGCCTCAGTGGCCGCCTACTCCCGGGGAGATAGTTCAGGCAGCAGAAAAACTAATGCTGCCTGATGCCTCTAAAATCTCAGCTGGAGAAGCCTGGTATTTAGCTTTAGAAGCAGTTCATAAACACGGTTACTATAACTGCAAAGACGGAATGGATTCTCTCCCACCTGCTGTCAGAGAAGCTGTGCGCAACTTTGGCGGTTTTGCCGCCTTCTGCCACAGCCAGGATACAAGTTTTGTTAAAAATCAGTTTATCAAGATCTATCAGGAAGTTGAGTTAAAAAGGAAGGATACAGCTTATCTACCAAAGCCTTTTAAAAAGAAATTATTATTAATCTCAGAAGAAAAAGGGGCGCAGTAAATTGGCTGAAGAAAACTATACAGAAGAAGAATTATACGAGATGTTATGGCAAAAGGCTGAAGAAATAGAAAAAATTCCAACAGCAAGAGAAATCAACAGTGATCCTTTTTTACCAAATTATGAGGTCTTTGTAGAGTGTTTTGGTAACTTTAGAGAATCAGAAAAGTTAAAAGAACCGGTAGAGAAGTTTAGCCGCTTAAATAAAATTAATGTTTGTTTCTGCAATGACTGTAATCGAGAAGTCTGTACCGGAGATATTAAGATCTGTAAAGAAAATGAATTAGCTGATCTCTATTATGATCTCTTTGAAAAGATTGTCTGCTAACCACTACTGCAGTCCCTGTTTATTCAGGGGCTGCCCCTTTAACTTAAAGCTTTTTTTCTTTTTTAAGCCTTCTTAATTCAGCTGATTCAACATTGCTGAGGATAATTAGAGTGTCGATTGATTCTTTAAGACCTCTAATCAGTGTTTCCAGACGCAAGAGCAGATAAATAGATAAAACCATGGGAAAACCATAAGAACTGATTAAGCTGAATAACTGTTCCATATAAAATATCCCCTTTCTGAACTAATGTTTGATTTAATGATATCACTTTAGTTCAAAAAGAGGAAGGATGGTTTGTAAGTATTTTATTTTGAAAGGATGTTTAAGTTAATTTAACTGCAATTTTTAAGCATTAATTGTAAAATAAACTGTAACCAGCATAAATATTTAAGCTATTTCAGTCACCGTTCTCAATTAAACCTTCCCTTTTAATTACCTGCAGAAAGGTTATCAGTACTATTTTAAAGTCAAGCAGCAGTGAATGGTTCCGCTTGTAGTAGAGATCATACTCAAATTTCTGCTCGTCATCTATATCATCCCGACCATTAATTTGAGCCCAGCCGGTAATTCCCGGTTTGAATTTATCAACTCCCTGCTCTTTACGATTAGCTACCAGTTCCTCCTGAGAAAAAAGAGGTGGTCTTGGTCCAACAAAGCTCATATCACCTTTTAAAATATTAAAAAGCTGTGGTAGTTCATCAAGACTGGTTACCCTGAGAAACTTGCCCATCTTAGTTATATACTGATCCCTGTCATTAAATTCGTTTGTGGGAACATCTGGGGTATCAATACGCATTGTTCTGAACTTATAGATAGTAAAGGGTTTGCTGTGCTGTCCGACCCGTTTTTGAGCAAATATGGGGCTTCCTTTGGACTCCAGTCTGATCAGTAAAGCAATTAAAAGTAAAAATGGTGCTAATAAAACTGTTAAAATTAATGAAAATACAATATCAAGTAATCTTTTTAAAAACAATGATAGTCCTCCTGCCGTAATAGTTAGTTATTTCTTTGAAAATATTGAACAACTTAATTATACTTTATAATTGCAGGGCTTTCAAACAATCGACAAAAATACTGATTTATCGATGTTTTAATTGTTACAGAATATTATTTTGGTTATTATAGATGAAAAAAACTCCCACCAAAATTTTCTGGTGAGAGTAATAGTTTGCGCTAATCATTTTTGTTTTACATACAAAATTACCTGAATTGCAAAACATAAATCCCAATAGTTGCAGACTAAAATTTATGAAAACAGCCGGCTTACTGGTCAATCCCCCAGCTCCTCACCCCGGGCCCATCCTCATCATAAGTCTCAAAATAATAGCCCACAGCAGAAAGAAAGCGAAACTTCTTTAACAGCAGTCGATAAAACTTATCATCATGAGTCGAAAGCACCAGCTGCTTATTTAAGTCTCCACCCTCCATCGAACAGCTCCGCAGCACATCAATAAAAGAAATAATA
>NZ_QBLR01000293.1:0-4166 GCF_003070835.1 Halanaerobium sp.
GACTCCAATTGCCTGATTATCAGAAGCAGCAAAAACAGCTGATGGCCATTCAGTTCTGGGGAGTTCTAATATTTCCTGCATTGACTGATAACCATCTTCTGTATGAAAATCTCCAAATTTAAGCAGATCTGGATTTAAACTAAGATTGTTTTTTGATAATATATTTTTTACTCCTTTTAAACGATTAATTCCATGCTGACTATCTTTAATACCATTGACAAAAGAAATATTTTGATGTCCCTGTTTAATTAAATAAGCAACAGCCATTTCTGCACCCTTGACGTCATCTAAATGAATTGAATGAAAATCCGGGCTATCTTCATCTGCCAAAACTATTGGAATCTCCTCACTCAATAAAGACTGGTAGTCATGTTCGCAAATATCCATAGTAACTGCTGCAATACCATCAACCTTTTTGCTGTGAACAATATCCAGTATTTTATCCATCATCTGCTGGTCTTTATCTATTTTATATAATATCAGATCTATTTTTTCTTCTTCTAGAGCATCCTGAATACCTTTTAATACTTCCACAAAAAAGTGATCAATAAATGTCGGCACAATAACCCCAACAGCATTTGCTTTCTGGCTGGCCAAATTTTGGGCAACTTTATTTGGTCTGTAATTTAATTCTTTCATGACCTTGAGAACCTTATCTCTGGTTTCATCCTTAACTTTACTGCTGTTATTTAAAACTCTGGATACAGTTCCAATCCCAACACCGGCTTTCTCTGCTACATCATAAATATTAACTTTATCTTTTGCCATAACTATTAATTATCCTTTCACTGATCCCCTCATGACTCCACTAATTATTTTCTTCTGAGCAATAATATAAACTAAAAGCATCGGAAGAAGTGCAAGTATATAGGAAGCAAATGCTAAACTATAGTTGGTACTAAATTGTGATTGAAACACATGCTGAACTAAGGGTAATGTCATACTGGAACGGTCACTGATCATTAATAATGGTAATAAAAAATCATTCCAGGCTTTTAGAGCAGTTAAAATCGCAACCGTTGCATTAATCGGTTTTAAAACCGGGAAAATAATTCTCCAGAAAATCTGCCAGACATTAGCCCCATCTATTATTGCAGCTTCTTCTATACTCCGGGGTAAAGATTTTATGTAACCTACATAGATAAAAACATTTAACGGTAAAGCATACACTATATATAATAATACAAGTCCATTAAGATTATCAAGGCTTAATATTGACATTTCTTTAACAATGGGCAGCATAATTAATGGAAACGGAATAAACATCGCACTAATAAAGTAATAATAAAGAAATTTAAAATATTTTTTATCCATATTGCGTGCTATTGCATAGGAGACCATCGAATTAACAACCAGAACTACAGCTACAGTTGGAAAGGTAACATAAGCACTGTTTTTTAAACTCTGAAAATAATTAGTCATTTCTATTGCTTTCAGATAATTAGAAAACTGAAAAGTATCAGGAACCGCTAAAATCGATTCGGCTAACTGCTGGGGGTTTTTTAAAGAAACTACAAGAGCCATATATAATGGGATAATTATAATAAATGATCCTAAAAATAATAAGCCAGTTGCCCACCAGTTTGTTTTTTCTTTCATTAGTAGCTCACCTCACGTTTTTGCAGTACTTTTAACTGGAAGAAGGAAACAGCCAGTACAACCAATAAGAAAATCACAGCATTGGCAGTCTGATATGCAAATTCTCCGCCCATAAATCCACCATTATAAATTAATAAGGTTATCGATTCAGTTGCCCGGCCAGGGCCACCTTCAGTTAAAGCCATTATGTGATCAAAGACCATTAAAAATCCACGCATGGAAATTACAATATTAATTGTAAAGAAAGGAGCGATTAAAGGAAAAGTAATATGTTTAAATTGATCCCATTTCCCGGCACCATCTATTTTGGCAACTTCATATAATTCGTCGGGAACAGTCTGCAAACCTGATAAATATAACAATGTATTAAACCCGCTTGAATTCCAGACAGCAAGAATTACTACTCCTATCCAGGCTAAGTCCATATTCCCCAGGATGTTCCTGCTCAATATTTCGATTCCAAAACTGCGTCCTAATTCCGGGATAATAAAAGTAAAAATATGATTAAAAATATAACCAACAACTAAAATACTCAGCATATAGGGAACGAAATAAACTGCCCTAAAAGTATTTTTTAGTTTTATTTTAGAATTTAGGCCCAGAGCAACTAAAAGGCTTAAAATATTTACTAAAATTGTTGAAACAATAGCAAATTTAAATGTAAAAATATAAGCATCAAATGCCCGACCATCACTAAATAAATTAATAAAATTCCTAAACCCAACAAAATTGTAATCTCCAAATCCTATATAATCTGTGAAACTATAAAATATTCCCTGCAGAGCTGGAAGAGTATGAAAAACAAAAAATAATATAAATGCCGGAATTGTCATCCAGTAAAATACAGATGAAGTTTTTTTCATTACTATTTCCTCCCACTTAAAATTAGAGAGCCCCTCTCAACTATGAGAAGAACTCCCTTTATTTAATTCTAATAATTTAGTCTTATCTTGACTGTACTTTATTCCATTCTGAATCAAGCTCTGCTAAAAATTCTTCTACATTTCCTTCGTGTAAGAAACCCTGAATCAGGTTTGGAACCTGCATTCCTGATGGATAATAATGATCAGGGAAGGGAGCAATATTTCCGGTTTCAAAATATTCCTTTAAGTCAACCACTGTTGGATCTTCCTGAAAAACATTTTCCACTGCTGAGAAAGTCATCTGCTGGTCAATATAAAATTGTGCATTTTCCTTTTCCAGTAAGAATTTAATGAATTTTTCAGCTGCTTCCGGATGATCGGTGTTCTTATTCATTGTTAAAACAGTATCTACCCCAGAAACGAGCATATTCTCATCTGCATCATTAACGGCTGGCAGTGCAAAAGCCCCTAAATTTAGATCAGGATTTGATTCTAAAATAGGATTTATAGCCCAGACACCCTGAATATACATAAATGACTCTCCATTGGCAAATGCCTGATTCCCCTGACTGTAACCAAAACCGAATATATCATCCTGACCATAATCTAGTAATTTATAAATTCTTTCTGCTACTTTTTGATAACTCTCTTTAAATGTAGTTTCATTTTCTTTTCTTCTTTCAATAAAGTTTTCCCCCTGCAGGTTTGCAGCTAATGAATTCCAGGGAACCATAATAGTCCAGGCATCTTTAAATGTCAAATAAAAAGGAGTTCCACCATTTTCCTTAATTGTTTCTGCTGCTGCTATAAATTGATCCCAGGTCTGTGGAATATCCAGCCCCAATTCTTCAAATTTATCTTTATTATATAAAACTGTATTGGCATTTGCTGTATATGGAACCCCATAATTTGAGCTTCCCTCATGTAAATCCTGGAGCATTTCTCTATAGGCCAGCTGGGTATTAGCTAAATATGAAGTATCATCAAAATTCTTTAAAATGCCAGCATCTGCTATCTGACCATAAGTAAAGTTACCACCAAGCCCCATTATATCAGGTATATTATTTCTGGTTAGTCTTGATTTTAAGACGGTTTCTGCATCAGGAACATGATTCTGCTCGATATTGATATCAGGATTTTCTTCTTCAAATTTCTCAATTAACCTGTCAAAAGTTTCTACAGCTTCTCGCTTATTCTGAAAAAACTCCAGCTCAACCTCCTGAGCAAAACCGACTGCACTGAGACCAAAAACCATTAATACTGCCAGAAAAACTGAAATAGTTGGATGTAAAGATTTCATTTAATAAATCCCCCTCTAAATTTTTGTTTTGGAACCGCTTCCAAATAGTTTAAAAATAAAATGGAATCGCTTCCAAAAGAAATTATAGCAACATTATTTTAAAAAGTCAAACAATTTAATTAGCCAGGATTTAAAATTATTAATTATTTGTTTTCAACTAAGTTTTAAATATATCTAGTCATTATAAATGCTTGATTAAAATTTTTATCTAATAGATAGTCTTTATAATATTTGATATTCTTGCGCTTCTTTATTAATGAAAATAGTAACCCTGCATTAGAAATATCACCTAATAAAACAAAACCATGGCTCTTTGACAAATGTTGTGAAATCTAAATAGCACCGTTTGAATCAAGTTATCTCTTTAATTTTTTGAATTGCTCTTAAATACTTAGCAATGATAA
>NZ_QBLR01000294.1:0-4123 GCF_003070835.1 Halanaerobium sp.
AAGTGATAATTTTTATAAGTATTTTGGTCCTTTTTATTACTCTTTTCACATAAATGACTCTTATTTTATTTTCTTAGATACTACTGAAAACACAAATCCAGACTGGCAGCAGCAGTGGCTGGTAAATGTACTGGAAGAAGCTGCAGCTTATGATAAAAAGTTTGTTATAATGAATAAAACTCCGCTGAAAATTGATGCAGAGTACTTACTGGATGACAGTATTAAATATATTGAATCTGCTGATTTAAGAAACTTTTATCAAAATATTTTTGCAGAATACAATGTTGAGGCTGTATTTTCTTCTAATCTGGAAATATTTCACCAGGAAAATATAGAAGGTGTTAATTATTATGTTAGTGGTGGTGCTGGTGGAGAATTGATTTTTGATAATAAAAAAAGCTTCTATCATTATTTACTGGTAAATGTGACAGCAGATGGGGTAGATGTCAGTGTTGAACGCCTGGAGAGCAATCCGGGAACTTTTTCGAAATTAATGGTTAATATCTGGGTAGCTTTCCAATCTTTTTTCTATGCAAATTATATTAATATTTTATTAGTCTTATTTATTGGCTCATCAATTTTTTATATTTTCCACAGAGAAATTAATAAAGAAGTAGATTATTATCGTGACTTTGCCTATGCAGAAGATGAAATAAAAGTTCAAAAATTAAAAATTGCGATGTTTACAAATAACTATTTTCCAGTTATTGGGGGAGTACCTATCTCAATTCAGCGCCTCTCTAAAGCATTAAGAAAAAGAGGACATGAGGTTAAGATCTTTGCCCCAGAATATAAAGAGCAGACTGAAAATGAAGAAAATATTATTCGGTGTAATTCCTTATATCATTATCAGGAATCAGGACTTGAGTTTCCAGTAACTAATATTTATTCACCCCAGATAAAAAAAGAGTTTGTAGCTGAAGATTTTGATTTAGTTCACGCTCATCATCCATTCTGGCTGGGTAATAAGGGCCGTAAATTATCAGAAAGGTTTAATCTTCCGCTTGCTTTTACTTACCATACGCGTTTGGAAAAGTATGCACATTATGTTCCTAATATCTTATTTATGCGAAAATTATTTGCTAATCGTCTTTCGCATTTTTTAATCAAAAGCTTTGCCAATAAAACTGATGCAGTTTTTGCTCCAACCGAATCGACTAAGGAATATCTGCGTAATGTTGGTGTTAGTAGGTATATTAAAGTTATGCCGACCGGAATTGACTTTGATTATTATAAATGCAGTCAGGAAAAAATTGATAATTTGCGAAGCAAATTGATCGGTGATTCTGAACATCTTTTGATTTCAGTCTCAAGATTATCTAAGGAAAAGAATTTATATTTTGTTTTGGATGGAATAAAAAGATTGAAAGAAAAGAGTGACCTAAATTTTAAATTGATAATTATCGGCAGTGGCTCAGAAAAAAAATCTATTGAGCAGTTTATTAAGGATAATGATTTAGAGAATCAGATTGAACTAATCGGAGCAGTTGATTTTAGGGAAATGGCAAAATATTATCTTGCGTCAGATTTATTTGTTTTTGCTTCTACAACTGAGACCCAGGGTATGGTTCTTTTAGAAGCTATGGCTGGTTATAATCCAGTAGTTGCTGTTAAGTCAAGTGGTATCGATGATGTAATAGAAAATGACTACAATGGATATAAAACTGAAGAAGATATAGAAAAATGGAGCAGCAGAATTGAAGAAATACTTAAAAACAGTGATAAATTTAAACAGTGCTCTCAAAATGCTCGTAAAATGGCTGAAAATTATTCTATTGAAGAGATGGGAGCAATAGCGGAAAAGCTTTATTATAAAATATTACAGCTTAAAAAGTACCAATAAATTACTCCTATTACACCTACCGTTTGCTTGTCGATTTATGATGGTTTTTATCGAAAAAAAATCATTTATTAACTGGAGGAAAATAAGATGTCAATTGAATTTTTTAAAAAAAGAGAAATTTTTCATCTGCAGAATGAAGAGATAAGTTATGTAATTAAAATTTTGGAAAATGGCCAGTTAGGCCACCTTTACTGGGGTAAAAATATTAAAAATGCTGAAAGACTGAATCGGTATCCAATATCTCAGCACAGACCCTATGAGGCTTATGCTGTTAAAGATGATAATGGTTTTATCTTAGAAAATATAGCCCGGGAATATCCTTCTTTTGGACAGTCAGATTTTAGAGAGCCGGCCTATCAAATCGAGGCAGAAAATGGCTCAATTATCAGTGACTTAAAATACAGGGATTATAAGATTTACCGAGGTAAAAAAGATTTAAAGGGGCTGCCAGCTACTTATGTTGAAAAGGAGTCTGAAGCAGATAGCCTTGAGATAATTCTTTATGATGAAATTTTGGATTTGGAAGTGACTTTAAACTACACAATCTTTAGAGACTATCCAATAATTACTAGATCGGCTAATTTTGAAAATAAAGGCAAACAAAATATCAATCTTAAAAGAGCACTCTCAATGAGCGTTGATTTTGAGAATAGAGATTTTGAATTACTGCAGTTATCAGGTGCCTGGGGTAGAGAAAGAGATATTTTGCGGCGCTCTCTGGACCAGGGAATAACTAAGATTGACAGTAAAAGAGGGGGCAGCAGCCATCAGCAGAATCCATTTGCAGCTTTAGTAGAACCAGATACAGATGAATATAGTGGGGAAGTATTTGGGTTCAGTTTAATTTATTCTGCTAACTTTATTGCTCAGGCTGAAAAAAATCATTATGGAAAAACGAGAATGACCATGGGGATTAATCCTTTTAATTTTAGCTGGCTGCTGGAAAGTGATCAAAGTTTCCAGACTCCAGAGGTTGTGATGAATTATTCTGATCAGGGTTTAAATAAGATGTCTCAGAATTTTCATCAATTATATAGAAGTCGTCTGGTACAGGGCAGACATCGAGATCAGGAACGACCTGTTCTAATTAACAACTGGGAAGGTACTTATTTTGATTTTAATACAGATAAAATTTTAGAAATGGCAGAAGCTGCCGCAAAAGTTGATATTGAATTATTTGTACTTGATGACGGTTGGTTTGGAAAAAGAGATGATGATACTTCTTCCCTTGGTGACTGGTATGTAAATGAAGACAAACTGCCTGGTGGGCTGGAATATTTGGCCCAAGAAATCAATAAACTGGGAATGGATTTCGGACTCTGGTTTGAACCAGAAATGGTATCTCCAGATAGTAACTTATATCGCAAGCATCCAGAGTGGTCTATTCAGGTTGAAAATAGAGAATCTTCACTTTCCAGACAGCAGTTGATTTTAGATTTAAGCCGCAGAGATGTTCAGGATTATATAATTGAGAGAGTGTCTGCAATTTTAAATAAAGCAAATATATCCTATGTTAAATGGGATATGAACCGACCAATGACTGAATATGGCTCTTTGAAACTGGAAAATAAAAGACAGCGAGAATTGAACCACCGTTATATTTTAGGTCTCTATCGAGTATTAGAAGAAATTACATCCCGATTTCCTGATATATTATTTGAAAGCTGTGCCGGTGGAGGAGGCCGCTTTGATCCAGGAATGCTCTATTATATGCCTCAAACCTGGACCAGTGATGATACTGATGCAGTAGAAAGATTAAAAATTCAGTATGGGACTTCAATGGTTTATCCGGCATCCTCTATTGGAGCTCATGTCTCAGCAGTGCCCAATCATCAGGTTGAACGCAGTACCTCACTTAAGATGAGATATGATGTGGCCAGTTTTGCAAACATAGGCTATGAATTAGATATAACTGAGTTAAATCCGGATCAAATAAAAGCTGTAAAAAACCAGGTTAAAAATTATAAAGAAATAAGAAAACTTGTTCAATTTGGTGATTTTTATAGACTTCAGAGTCCATTTGAAAGTAATTTTACAGCCTGGTCTTATGTAGCTAAAGCTAAAGAAGAAGTGTTAGTTGGTTTTTATCAGATTCTTGCTTCTCCCAATCCCAGAGAACAAATGATTAAATTGAAGGGATTAGATACTGATTCTGATTATAAAGAGCTTAACTCAGGCAATATTTATGGTGGGGATGAACTAATGAATTATGGAATTAAAATTCCTTATCTTAAAGAAGATTTTTCTTCAAAAGTTTGGAGCTGTCTCTTATACACATCT
>NZ_QBLR01000295.1:0-6576 GCF_003070835.1 Halanaerobium sp.
ATTTGATATGAGAGATGAAGATGTTTTAGCTGAGGGGATTATTGAAAGAATTGGCATTGAAAATTCATTTTTGAAATATGAAACAAAAGAAGGTACAGATATTAAAATTGAGCATGAGATACCAACTCATAAAGAAGGAATAGAATTATTGATTGAGACACTGCTTTCTGATGAACACGGTGTGTTAGAAAATATGGATGAAATTAAAGCAGTGGGTCATAGAGTTGCGCATGGGGGAGAAAAATTTGCACACTCTACTTTAATTGATGATGAAGTAATGAAAGAAATTGGTGATATTTCTGATTTAGCTCCACTTCATAATCCAGCAAATCTTATGGGGATTGAAGTTTGTGAAGAATTAATGCCTGAAACACCTCAGGTTGCTGTATTTGATACAGCTTTCCATCAAACTATGCCAGAAGAAGCATATACTTATGCTCTTCCTTATGAATACTATGAAAAATATGGAGTTAGAAGATATGGATTCCATGGTACATCTCATGGTTATGTAGCTAATAGAGCTGCAGAGATGATGGATCAAGATATTAACAATCTTAAAATTGTCACCTGTCATTTAGGAAATGGAGCAAGTATTGCTGCAGTAAAAAATGGTGAATCTGTAGACACCAGCATGGGCTTTACTCCACTTGAAGGATTAGTGATGGGAACAAGATGTGGAGATATAGATCCAGCAATTGTACCATTTATTATGGATAAAGAAGATATGATAGCTTCGGATATCGATAGTATATTAAATAAAGAAAGTGGTCTTTATGGAGTATCTGGAGTTAGTAGTGATATGAGAGATATTGAAGGAGCTGCTGACGAAGGAAATAATCAAGCTAAGGTAGCATTAGATATCTTTAATTATAGAGTTAAAAAATATATTGGATCTTATTCTGCAGCTATGGGTGGAGTAGATGCAGTAGTATTTACAGCTGGCATTGGTGAAAATGCAATTGAAACTAGAGAAGAAATTCTTGCAGGTTTAGAATATATGGGAATTATAATTGATAAAAAAGCCAACGATATTCGCGGCAAAGAACAAATTATTACAACTAGTGATTCTACAGTAAAAGCGATGGTTATTCCGACAAATGAAGAGTTAGTAATTGCTAAAGATACAAAAGCAATTGTAATGTATTGGCAAAACAAATAGATAGAATTTAAATTAAATTAACTATAGTTAAGCAAAAAAAGTTCATAAATTAAGCATTTTATAAATTATCAGAGGTGATTAAAATAAAAGGAATGATTCAGGTTTATACTGGCAATGACAAGGGTAAAACAACAGCTGCTTTTGGATTGGCTATTAGAGCTGTAGGAGCAGGGAAAAATGTTTTTATAGGTCAATTTGTTAAAGGAATGAAATACAGTGAATTAAAAAGTTTAAAAAGTATTAATGAAATTGAAATTTCACAATATGGGTTAGATTATTTTATTAATGGGGAAATAGATAAAAAGAATATTGATGAAGCAAGAAAAGGATTAAAAGAAATCAAAAAAATATTAAAATCAGGAAAATATGATTTAGTGATTTTAGATGAGGCAAATATTGCTGTTTATTATGATTTGTTTTCTGCAAAAGAGTTGATTGAAGTTATAAATGCTAGGGAAACTAATGTAGAAGTAGTTATAACTGGTCGTTATGCAGCGAAAGAAATAATAGAAAAAGCAGATCTTGTAACTGAAATGAAAGAAATAAAACATTATTATAATCAAGGAGTAGAGGTGTAGATGATAAAATAGATTTTACAAAAACGACAAATAAGATTTTACGGATATTGCTAGATAATGTAAATCCCAAGATTTTGAGTTGGTAAATATGTTAAATTAATCCAGTACCATAATCTGCTCTTTTAGGATATAATATTCTTTAAACAATCCTAAAAGGAGGCAGAAATATTGAGTAAAGTAGATGGATATAAAGTGTATATACAACTCCAGCAATTAAAAGAAATGGGGTTCAGCAAATCCCAGATTGCAAGGCAACTTGAAATAAGCAGGCCAACTCTCAATAGATACTATGATTTAAATATTGATGAATACGAGCAACTGCTGCAGTCAATGACCACAAGAGCTAAAAAGGCAGATGAATATCATGATTGGATTTTAAACTATCTCAGAGAATATCCCGACATAAAAGCATCTGAAATATATTACTGGATTCAAGAAAAAACTAATGGTGATCCTGGTTTTTCTGAAGGCACTCTTAGAAACTACATCAGGGAATTAAGAAAAGAATATAACATTCCTAAAACAAAAAGTCCCAGACTTTATGAGGCTATTGAAGATCCACCAATGGGTCAGCAGATGCAGGTAGATATGGGTGAAAAATGGGTGTTTAAAGCAGATAAAATAAGAGAAATCAAACTTTATCTGATTGCATTTGTCCTCTCCCATTCTCGCTACAAATATGTAGAATGGTTTGATAGACCATTAACCACAGCTGATGTAATAGCAGCCCATGAAAATGCTTTTCAATACTTTGAAGGAATACCAGAGGAGGCAGTCTATGACCAGGATAAATTGAATACTGTATAAAGAAAACTATGGTGATTTAATCTATACTCACCAGTTTGCGTCCTACAGGCATAAAAGAAAGTTTAGAATCCATATGTGTAGGGCCACCGACCCTGAATCAAAAGGTTATGCAAAGTATATGATTATGTAAAGTACATTAAAATAATGTTGATATACTAGAAATTTTTGCTGGTTTACTTTACATAATTACTCTATAATTAATTAAAGCTAAAAGATTAATTATTATAGAGAGGAAAATGAAAATGAAAAAACAGCAAAAACTTCAAGAACTAGTTTCAGAACTGGAGGTGTATATTAAAAGTTTATCCTATAACAGGGCTACTCAACTAAAATATCAAAGGGGTTGGAAGCATTTAAATGATTTTATGAGTAAAAATTCTATTGAATTTTATAATTCTCAAGTGGGAGAAAAATTTATATTCAGTATAATGAAAAATCGTCCTTATGAAAGCTTAAGCAGAAAAGAAAAAGATCTTCTTCGAGTTGCAAATGTAACCAGTGAGTTTCAAGTTACAGGTGTAATCAGATTTAGATCCGTTTCTAAAAAATATGATTTTAGTGGCGAAATTGGTAAAATAATTTTAAACTATCTCGAATACCTTAAGCTTAAAGGAAATGCATTAAGAACAATAGAAGGCAAGAAAATTCATTTATTAAGATTTTTAGATTATTTGAAAGCTAGTAATATATTTTCGCTAAAAACTTTGGAAAATCAGCATATTCTTCAGTTTATTAATGATCTGGGAATATATTCTAATGCCTCAATTCATCATGTGGTTGGTACTTTAAAAGGTTTTTTAAAATATTTATATCAGAAGGAAATTCTTCTGACTGATTTTTCTTATATTATTCCAAAAATCGGTTACAAAAAAGAGAGCAAATTGCCAACAACTTATACCAAAGAAGAAGTTGAAAAACTCCTTAAATCAGTAGATAGAGCAAATCCCAAAGGTAAACGAGATTTTGCGATGATACTGCTTGCAGCAAGGCTTGGTTTAAGAGCTTCTGATATTTGTAGAATGAAGTTTGAAAATATCAACTGGAAACAGAATAATATTAGAATTAAACAAACTAAAACCGCCAAGGTAATTGAATTGCCACTTTTAACAGAAGTCGGTAATGCAATTATTGATTATTTAAAATATGGTCGTCCAAAGACAGATTTACCCTATATTTTCATTTGTATTGGTCAACCTTATGGTAAGCTCAAAGAACCTACACTACACAGTATAGTAACATTTTATTTAAAAAGAGCAAAAATTGATAATCTGGATAAGAAAAAACATGGGCCCCATGCCCTGCGGCACAGCCTTGCCTGCACTTTATTGGAGCAAAAAACTCCACTGCCAGTTATTTCAGAAGTGCTTGGTCATAGCAGTACAGAAAGTACAAAAACATATCTAAGAATAGATCTTAATTCTCTAAGACAGTGTTCTCTTGAAGTTCCAGATCTAAATTCACCTTATTATATTCAGGAGGTGAACTAAAATGGAATTCAAGAGCATATATGCAGTGCTTTTAAAACAGTATATAGAGTTTAAAAGAAATATTGGTTATGACTACAAAGATATTGCAACTTTTAAAATATTTGACCGTTTTATACTTCAATATGAAGTAACCGAGATAGGTTTAACTAAGGATATTACTGATGAATGGTCTAAAAAAAGGGAAAATGAAGCTGATACTACAAGATACAAAAGAGTTAATGTTATTAAGAATTTTTCTATTTATTTAAACAAACTTGGCTACCAATCATTTATTCCAGAACAGATTAAATTTAAAAAAACAACTTTCACACCCCATATTTTTTCTAATCACGAGATAAAAGCATTTTTTGAGGCCTGTGATAATTTTAAATTTAAAGAAAAATCAAATACAAGATATGTTATGCCAGTTGTATTCCGTATGATTTACGGCTGCGGCTTAAGAGTTAATGAAGCTCTCTCTTTAAAAACTGAAGATGTGAATTTGACCGAAAAATATATTATTATTAGAAATGCTAAAAATGATAGAGATAGAATTTTACCTTTGTCGGAGTCATTAACTGATATCTGCCTATTATACAAAGAAAAATGTTTATCAAAAAATTTAATAGAAAAATATTTTTTTAGTCAGTATAATGGTGAAAGATATGCAAGCGATACTATTTACAAATGGTTTAGAAAAATTTTGTGGGAAGCCAATATATCTCATGGCGGTAAAGGAAAAGGTCCACGAGTCCATGATTTTCGACATACCTTTAGTGTTCATTCACTGATTAAAATGTCGGAATCTGATCTTGATCTATATTACTCTTTACCTATCCTGTCTCAATACTTAGGTCATCAATCACTGGAAGCAACAGATAAATATGTCAGGCTGACTTCTGATATGTATCCAGAATTAATTAAAGAAATTAATAATCTCTGCTCATATATTTTTCCAGAGGTGAAACTCCCATGAAAAATACTGATTTCTCTTATTATTTAACTACTTTCTTAAAAAATTATTTGCCTGGTGAAAAAGGGGTTAGCGAAAATACTATTTTATCTTACAGAGATACCTTTATTCTTTTACTCAAATTTTTTAAAGATAGAAAAAATATCTCTGCCGAAAATATCACCCTAGAAATTATCACAAAAGATATTATTGTTGATTTTTTAGGCTGGATAGAAGTTCAGCGTCATTGCAGCATAACTACCAGAAATATTCGGCTGGCAGCTATGCACTCTTTTTTTAGATATCTTCAATATCAGAGTCCTGAAAACCTGCAGGAATGGCAGAGAATATTATCAATACCAGTCAAAAAAACAGAAAAGGCAACAATGAATTATCTATCATTAGATGGAATTAAATTATTATTAGAAATGCCTGATCAAAGTTTGAAATCAGGACAACGCAATTTAGCAATACTGAGTTTAATGTATGATACAGCAGCTAGAGTGCAGGAGATTATTGATTTAACACCATCAAATATTCGTTTTGATAAACCATATACAGTTAAACTGATTGGCAAAGGGAAAAAAGCAAGAATAGTCCCCTTAATGGAACCAACAGCTGAAATTTTAAAAAGATATATGGAAGCAAATGGTCTACTGAAAGATTATGCAAATGAGTATCCATTATTTTTCAATAGTCGCAAAGAAAAACTTACAAGAGCTGGAGTAAATTATATTTTAAAAAAATACAGCAAAATAGCTAGAGAAAAAATACCTGCTTTAATACCTGAACAGATTTCCTGTCATTCACTTAGACACTCAAAAGCCATGCATCTTCTGCAGGCGGGTGTAAATCTGGTTTATATCAGAGATATTCTTGGTCATAGCTCGGTTCAGGTAACTGAAGTCTATGCCAGAGCTGATTCCAGACAGAAACGAGAAGCTATTGAAAAAGCATATACTGATGTTTCTCCGACAGGAAAGCCTCAATGGCAGGAGAATAATGATTTATTATTATGGTTAAACCAATTTAATCAATAGTATTTAATGGAATTATGTAAAGTAAATTTGGAAACTATCCTGTTATCATTATAGTCTAAGAATTTACTTTACATAATCATATACTTTACATAACCTTTTTTATGTAAAGCTTTACATAAAAAAGGCCGTATTGAAAATTTAGTCGGTTATGCTAAAAACAACTTTGCAGCTCACAGAACCTTTACCAATTTAGAGAAGTGGAATGAGGATTGTCGTAGGTGGCTTGAAATTCGTGCCAATGGTAAAAAACACGGCACAACGAAAAAAATACCAGCCCAGGTATTCTCCGTAGAAAAGAAATACCTGAAGCCAGTATCAGAAAAAATTAAAACTAATTCTTCTGACTTAAGTATAACCTATCAGGTGAGAAAAGACAATACCATTCCGATAAAAGGTAACAGATATTCTGTTCCCTTAGGTACCTATCAGGGACCTGAAAGCTATGTTAAAGTGCTTGAGGACAATGATAAATACCTGATATATGATTTTGAAAGTACAGTTAAACTGGCAGAACATAAGATATTTAAAACTAAGGGTAATCTTTCTAAAAATAGTGATCACAGCAGAAAGAAAA
>NZ_QBLR01000296.1:0-4135 GCF_003070835.1 Halanaerobium sp.
CTTACGTGAACGGTCACCGGCAAACATTCCTCCAATTTGAGGAACTGTCATATGTGACTCATCAATAATAACCATAAAATCATCTGGAAAATAATCCAAAAGAGCCATCGGTCTGGAGCCAGGTTCTCTACCTGCCAGATGACGGGCATAGTTTTCAATACCCGAACAGAAACCCATTTGTTCCAACATCTCCAAATCATAACGAGTCCTCTGTTCTAAACGCTGAGCCTCAACCAGACGGTTTTCTGCCCGTAATTCTTTTAAACGCTCTTCCAGTTCAGCGGAAATAGTCTTGATTGCCCTTTCCACCTTATCTTCCGGAGTAACAAAGTGGCTGGCCGGATAAATTGTCATCTCATCTATTTCAGCCTCTACTTCACCTGTTACCGTATTTATTCTAGTTACTCGATCTATCTCATCTCCAAAAAGCTCAACTCTAATCGCTATATCTCTATAAGCCGGAAAAATATCAATAACATCACCCTTAACTCGAAAATGCCCACGGGAAGTATCCATATCATTGCGGCTGTACTGCATAAAGATCAGGCTCCTGGTAATCTCCTTGCGGTCCATAATCTTACCAACCTTTAAATCCAGAGATAAATTCAAATAATCATCAGGAGAACCCAGACCATAAATACAGGAAACACTTGCTACAATTAATACATCTCTTCTTTCAAAAAGAGAAGTTGTCGCTGATAGTCTTAATTTTTCAATCTCATCATTGACAGATGAATCTTTTTCTATATAGGTATCAGTCTGAGGCACATAAGCTTCAGGCTGATAATAATCATAATAACTCACAAAATATTCAACTGCATTATCTGGAAAAAATTCTTTAAATTCACTGGTCAGCTGAGCTGCCAATGTTTTATTATGGGCAATAACCAGGGTTGGCTTATTTACCTCTTCCACAAGTTTAGCCATTGTAAAAGTTTTACCAGTACCTGTAGCACCAAGTAGGGTTTGATGGCGATATCCTTTTTTTATTCCTTTAGCCAAATTTTCTATAGCTTCAGGTTGATCACCCTTGGGCTCAAAAGGGGCCTTTAATTTAAATTTTCCATCCTTCACTAAATATACCCTCCATTTTTATTGAAAATACTTCTGTTTAATAAGATCATTTCAACTTTTTCTATATAATTATAATAATTATACTCTTAACTTAGAAAAAAATCAGTAAAATTTAAGACATTTTTAAATAAGTGAATATATGTTTAGTGCTGCTATTTAATTATAGCAATAATCATTACTAATTTAAAGCATTTAATTTTAAATAATGAAAATAGTATAAAAAAAGAGCCCCGCTAAGGACTCTTTTCGTGATTATATCTATTTTACCAATATTTATCTTCATCATAATGGTCATAAAGAATTTCTTCATAACTTTTAGGAATCAAGTTTTTGGATTTTTCTTCTTCATATTTGGGTGCTGAAGCTATTTCTTCTTTGTCTTTGTCTACAAAAATCTCTTTACCCTGCCAGCTAATACTGTGAATCCAATCTGGTGAAATTAAAACAGATTTCTTACCAGCAATCTTCTTTCCAGTATCGACTAGAATATATCTTACTATCCAGCTATCTTCTTCTTCAACAAAGAAATCTTCTATATGACCAAAGTTCTCATCTTTAGCGTGGATTTTATAACCTCTCACTTCTTCCACACTTCTTAAATTTGTTTTAGCTATTTCTGCTTTTTCCTGGGCTTCTTTTTCTTTTTCAATAACTTTAAAATCAAGCAGCTTTTTACGTTCACTTATACCAGCATGAATCAGCTCACTATCACTAGAATGAGTTTTTTCCCAATAATCAGGCCAACCAAAATAATCAATAATTTCTTGCTCTTTCACTTTAGAAATTGGCTCATTCTTTTTGATGCTGGGAGAATCTTCAAGCTGATCTTTTGTTAACTCAACCATAATTTTTTTGTCGTCATAATCAATATTATCAATGGCATGAGTTGAAATCAAAGTTTCTTCTTTTTTTAACCAATTCCCAGTATCAAGGACCAAATAACGAACTACAAACTGTCGTTGATCAAAGTAAAAATCTTCGACTTTCCCTAATTTCGCATCTCGTCCGTGGACCTCAAACGATTTAAGAGAATGTAGCTTTCTTAACATTTTGATCACCTCTTATACTTTTTGACTATATCAAAAGACAAAAATTACAGCTGGAAATCGTATGATTGTTTATTTGGCTTTTAATTATTTTGAGTCTTTTTGTCTACTCTTTAATTATACTATTAATAGTCAAATAATTCAAACTTTATTATCTGGCTTATTATTTCTCTAAATTATATCATTTTCTTCGCGTACTTTTTGAACCATTTCAATATCATCTGTAATAATCATATCTATTCCTTTTTTTAATAGATCAGCTGCTGCTGAAGGATAATTCACAGTATAAGCACAGGTTTCTATTCCCATAAAATGTGCTTTTTCTATTATTTTTTGGTCAAAAGTTAGAAAATGCATATGTAAACTATTAAAGCCGCGTTTGAATGCATAATCAGAAGGATTAATCATTTTAGACATCAATAAAGCCCCAGTTTTAACTGCTGGTTGTAATTTCTTTACCATTTCTAAACTATAGTGATTAAAGGAAGAAATAATAACCTTATCTCGTATTTTAAATTGATCCACAATCTTTAAAACCTTCTCCTCTAATTTAGGATAGTTAAGATAATTTTTTAATTCAATATTGATAGTTTCTAAATCCTTAACAATTTCCAACACTTCTTTTAAAGTTGGTATTTTTTCTTCTTTAAAATCACTGCTGAAAAATCCTCCTGCATTCATCTTTTTTAACTCTTCTAAGGTATGATCTTTAACCAAACCGCTGCCGTTCATTGTCCGATCAATAAATTCGTCATGAATAACTACAACTTCACCATCTTTAGTTAACTGTACATCAAATTCTACTCCGTCCGCTTCTAATTCAACTGCTTTTCTAAAGGCAATTAAAGTGTTCTCTGGATATCCAGCTGCTCCACCACGATGACCAATAATTTTTGTTTGCATTTTAGTCACTTCCTTCTATCATTATTTGCTTAAATTAACTATAATTGAATTCACTTATATAATATAACTTTTTAGAGGAAGCTGCAAATTATATTGTTGGTTATTTCTATAATTATTTAAAATATAATTGTTATTCTTTCAATCCTTGAGTTGCAATTCCTTTAACAAAAAACTTTTGAGCTAAGAGAAAAACAATCAAAGTTGGTATTACAACCATTATTGTCCCAGCCATAATTAAACCCCAGTCACGCTCTGATGCACTGGTAAATAACATTTTTACACCCTGTTGTGCAACTTTCATCTCATCAGAGTTTAAAATAATTAAGGGCCAGAGGTAGGCATTCCACATTACAAGAAAGTTAACTGTTGCTAGACCTGCTAAGGTTGGCCCAGATAACGGAATTAAAATTTGAAATAAAAATCTAAAAGGCCCACAACCATCCAATTGAGCAGACTCCATTAAAGATGTAGGAATAGTTAAAAAATGCTGTCTCATCAAAAAAGTTGTTGTTGCACTTGCTAAAAATGGTAAAACCAAACCAGAATACGTATTTGTTAAACCTAAATTGCTAACAAACTCAAATAGGGGTACTACCCTTACCTGCATTGGGAGCATAAGAGTAAATAAAATTGCAAAAAATAATGTTTTCTTATATTTAAATTGAAAATGTGAAAAAGCATAACCACTTAAAACTCCCAGAGCTAACTTCCCAATCATTACAATAAATGATGCTAGAAGACTATTTAAAAGCAGCCGATCCATATTCACTAAATTCCAGGCATTTATATAATTACCGAAATATAAACGATTGGGAATTAACGATGGTGGATAAGAAAATATCTGGGCTCGAGGTTGAAAGCTAACACTTATTGCCAATAAAATTGGCATTAAAACTACAAAACTAATTGCTATTAAAACTAAATGTATCAAAATTTTATTTATAAAATCTTTTTGAGATTTGCGCATCTCCAATCCACTCCTATTCTATCAAATTAAACTAAAATTATTAATAATCACTAGCATTGCATAAAAATATTTAAGCATTGTCAAATTTAAGTTATTGAGAACATATACTATCTACAGAATATTCAGTCACTACCTTATCCTTTTT
>NZ_QBLR01000028.1:0-26387 GCF_003070835.1 Halanaerobium sp.
GAGATATTTACTGCAAATTTTTTATTCTTTTTTAAGAAAAAATTGTACAAAGCAAAAAGCTCTTTATTATTAGCTGTTTACATTAACTAAAGTTTGTGATAACATTATTTAAAGAATTTGAATATTGGTCAGATTTTATCAAGCTTAACAAAATAGAAAGGAGTTTTAAGTTGAAAACTAATCAGATGATTAAAGCTGCTTTGATGGCAGCATTAACAGCAGTTGGTGCTTTTATTATTTTCCCTATTGGTCCAGTTCCTATAACCCTGCAGACTTTCTTTGTTCTGCTTTCAGGAAGACTGCTTGGAAAAAAATATGGTGTTTTAGCTCAGGTTACATATCTTTTGCTTGGTGCTTTTGGCCTGCCAATTTTCTCAGGTGGTCAGGGTGGATTGGGTGTAATTGCTGGACCTACAGGTGGTTTTTTAATTAGTTTTGTAACTGCAGCCTGGATTGCAGCCCACTGTAGTGGTAAAAATAAAAAAGATTTTTTGGTTCTTGCAGCTGCAGTTTTAAGTAACTATATTATTGGAAGTATCTATTTTTCTTTTGTAACCGGTACTGGTTTAATTGCTTCCCTCAATATGACGGTGATTCCTTTTATTCCAGGTGACTTAATAAAAGTTATCCTGGTATTAATCCTGGCCCCAGTCATTGAAAAAAGAATTGCTTTAAACAATAAAATTTAAGCTTCTAATCTTTAAAAATAAATGCCACCTGAGTACTTCAGGTGGTTTTATTTAGATCTTTAATTTAATAAGCAATCTTATCTAAATGGTAAATTATCAAAATCAAAAATACGCATTCTAATCTGCGGCATAAAATAAAAAGGCTGCTGGTTAACAAGCATATAGATTAAATATAATGCAAGCCCGATAACAATAACCGGGACAACAAACCAGAAACTACTATTCTGCAGCAGCATGTGAAAACCAAATATAATTAATAATACAGGCCAGTAACTGCGCAGAAAGAAAAATAAATTGAAATTGTATTCACCCAGGGTATCTCCCAGGAAAATGATCCCCGCAAAAATCAAAATTATTGCAATCAAACTCCGGTCGCGATTATCTGTCATTATTATCACCCTTGAGCATTAGAACCCCGGCAGCAATTAAAATTACCGGCCAGTATTTTTCCCAGTAGAGAGCTGGAATCCAGATATCAACTAAGAAAATTGAACCGACTAATATCATGATTGCTGCAAATAATTTACGGCGGTTACTACTGCTCTCAGAGTTCTGCTCCTGATACTGCTCGTAATATTCTTTTTCTTTTTTCTTTCTGGCATCATATTCCTGATTTCTTTGTTCTTCCCTTTCGGAACCTTCCTCCTGTTCCTGCTTTGAATCATTAAAGTCTTTCTTATCCTCTATATAATAGTCATCAGGCATTCTATAATCATTTTTAACTGGTTCCTCAGACATCACCAGCCAGGCAATAATATATGCAATTAAGCCTACACCCTGAAAGAGGAAGACAAATAAAACTGCAAGTCTAACTAAAGAAGAATCTACATTAAAATAATCTGCAAGCCCTCCGCAGACTCCGGCAATCATCCGGTCATCACGAGAACGATATAATTTTTTTGACATTTTAAATCTTCCTTTCTTTATATTATTAATTATAAATCAAAACTCAGCTTAAATATAGTAATTCTAAAGATTTATTACTGATTATAGTATCGCAGATTTTAAAGCACTTGTCAAAGAAAAAAAGCCGGGTTAAAAACCCAACTTTTTAGTAAACTCTATCTTCTTTTTATCAATCTGAATTACTAATTTATTTTAATTCTTAACCTGCTATATCTGCAGAAAATTGCTCATTATAGAGCTGAGCATATTCACCACCATTTTTAATTAATTCCTCATGTCTGCCTCGCTCAACTATCCCTTTATCAGTTAAAACAATAATTTGATCTGCATTAATTACTGTCGAGAGTCGGTGAGCAATTACCAGAGTTGTTCTTCCCTCAGCCAGTTTTTCAAGTGATTTCTGAATAATTTTCTCACTGCGGTTGTCAAGGGAAGATGTAGCCTCATCTAAAATCAAAATTGGCGGGTTCTTTAAAAATGAGCGGGCAATAGAAATCCGCTGCTTCTGGCCTCCGGATAATTTAACTCCTCTTTCTCCAATATCGGTATCATAACCATCACTTAGATTTAAAATAAAGTCATGAGCATTAGCCTTTTCTGCAGCCTCTATTATTTCTGCATCAGAGGCATTTGCTGTACCATAAGCAATATTTTCTCTAACTGTACCATTAAAAAGGAATACATCCTGCTGGACTATCCCAATATTTCGGCGCAGAGATTCTAAAGTGACATCTTTAATATTAATATTATCTATTGAAAGTCTGCCGCTGTCAATTTCATAAAAACGGGGCAGTAATTTAGTTAAAGTTGATTTGCCAGCTCCAGAAGGACCGACAAAGGCCACAGTTCTACCCGGATCAATCTCTATATTTATATTACTTAAAACTTTCTCATGGTTATCATAACCAAAAGTTACATCTTCATATTTAATTAAGCCTTCAACATCTTTTAATTCCTGTGCATCAGGAAGATCAATAATTTCCGGGTCAACCTCTAATAATTCTTTAAAGCGGCTGAAACCTGACATCCCTCGCTGCAGCTGTTCATTAAAGTTAACAAGCCTCCGGATAGGATTCATAAACATATCTACATAAAATAAGAAGGCTACCATTTGACCGGCAGTTAGAGATCCATCATAGATAAAATAACCTCCAGCTGCCAGGGTACTCAAACGAATTAAATTGATAAAGAGGTTCATACCCGAATGAAACTGGGCCATATTTTTCATTGCCCATTCCCGGGAACGGCGGTAATTATGGTTACCCTCACAGAACTTTTCATTTTCGTAATCTTCATTGGTAAAAGACTTAACGACTCTAATTCCACTCAAGCTGTCTTCTACTATTGTATTTACCTCTGCCATTTTTTCTCTAATCACTTTAAAGGCATGGTACATCTTTTCACCTAAGTTTTTAGAAAAAAAGAACATAATTGGAATTAGAGCAAAGGTAACTAAAGCAAGCTGCCAGTGCATATTAAGTAAAATAATTAAAGATCCGACCAAGAGCATTGATGAAATAAGCACATCCTCCGGACCATGGTGGGCCAGCTCAGAAATATTATTTAAGTCATTAATTACTCGGGACATTAAATAACCTACCTTATTATTATCATAGAATTTAAAAGAAAGTTTCTGCAGATGGGTAAAAAGATCTGAGCGCATATCCGTCTCCATCCTGATCCCAACTACGTGACCCCAGTAGTGGACTATATATTGAAAAACAAAACGCAGTACATAAATAACCAGTAAAATCACTGAAATTCGGATCATCATGTTTAAATTTCTGGCCGGAAAATGCTGATCAATCAGCTGTTGAATAAAGAGCGGATAAGCCAGGTCCAGCCCCGACATTAAAACAGCGCTCCCCAGAGTTGCCGTAAATAATTTCCAGTGGTTTTTATAGTAGCTTAAAAACTTTTTTAACATGATTTATAGTTATCCCCCTTTTTATTTACTAACTAGAAATTTTATCACAGCTAGAAAACCATTGCAATTATTCTTTTTCTAAAATATTAGCCTAAGTTTAACAAAAAATTAATCTTTTTGAAACATTTTCTTGTTAAACTAATAATGACATAAATAAAATATGGGAGGAATAGAATGTTTAAACAAAAAAGCATACAGCATAAACTTTTAATTGCAGTTTCACTGGTAGTTTTAATAATAATTTTACTAAGTTCATTTCTTTATTACAATAGTTCCAAAAATATATTACAGAATATATTAATTAAAGAAGCAGAAACAACTGTTTCTAAAAACAGTGAAAACATTGATCAATGGATAAATGAAAAGAAAGTTTTATTAGAAACCTTAACAAATATCAATAGTGTACAGGGATTAAACTGGCTTTCCGCTCAGTTGATATTAAGAAGAACTCAGGAAAACACTAATTTTATGGACATCATGTTAGTTGAAAAAAACGGCCGCTATAAAGCAACATCAGGTGGTTTTGGTGATATTTCCGAAAAAGAATATTTTAAAGAAGCTTTAAACAAAAAAAGAACATCCATTTCTAAGATATATCAGGATTATTTTACTAAAAAAATGGTTTTTGCTGTTGCAGCACCAATTACCGATGATTATGATAAGCTTCAGGGAGTTTTAGCTGGAGTAATTGAATTAGAAAATATTCAAAACCTGACTGAAAATTTAAAATTAAACGGCAGTGGTTATGGGATGATATTAAATCAGGATTTGAAATTACTTGCCCATCCTGAAAAAAACTTAATAGCAAATAGTGATTTTTATAAAAATTCGGAAACAGAATTCCAGACAGTACTAGATAAAATAAGCAGTAAAGATAAGTTTACAACTACTTTTCAGAAAAATTCAACCAGTAATATAATTACTTCAGCAAAAATTGATACCACAAACTGGACTTTAGCTTTAACTGCTGCCGAAGATAAAATACTAGCAGATCTTAATATTTTTAAAAAATACAGTCTTTATATAGGGCTTGGAGCTTTTATTTTTGCTTTAATAGTTATTTATATTATCAGTAGGGAAATTACAGCTCCCATTATTAGTTTAGTCGATATAATAAAAAGAACCTCTGAGGGTGAACTAGGACTTAAAGTTAAGAAAAAATTCCTAAAAAGAAATGATGAAATCGGTACATTATCTCATTCAATAGAAAGTATGATCACCAATCTTAATCAAATTGTCAGCAGCATTTCAGGTGTTTCAAAACATTTATCTGAAGCAAGTCATGAACTACATGACAGCAGTGAAGAAATATCTCATTCTGCAAAAGAAATTGGTAATTCTACTCATCAAATGGCAGCTGCTATGGAAGAACAGTCTGCTCAGGTAGATGAAACAAGGGATAACATTATAGAACTAAGCCGAGAAATACAAAATATTGAAGATAAAAGTATTAATATGGAAAATCAGTCTCAAAATGTTGTCAAAAATATTAAAACAGGTAATAGTTCAATTAATAATTCTATTAAAGAAATACAAAATGTAAGAGAAAAATCCAACAAAGTCGAAACTACTGTAAATCAATTAGGACAATCTTCAGATAAAATTGGTGATATAATTAAGTTAATCAGCAGTATTTCTTCTCAAACAAATCTCCTTGCTTTAAATGCAGCAATTGAAGCGGCAAGAGCTGGAGAAGCAGGAAGAGGGTTTTCTGTTGTAGCAGATGAAATAAGAGATCTAGCTGAAGAAAGTTCTCAGGCAACAGAAGAAATTGCAAAATTAATTAATGATATTCAAGAAGGAGTAGAAAACACTGTAGAAAATATGGATGATACAAGAAAAGCAGTAGAAAATAGTGTTCAGGCTATAGAAAATAGTAAAAATTCTTTTTCAGAAATTGATAAGGCAGCTTTTGAACTTAAAATTCTGATTGATCAAATATCCAAAGCTACTCTTAAAATGGGTGCAAATAGTGAAAAAGTCCAGAATTCAATCAAAGATATTGCCGAAGTAAGTGAATACACTGCCAGTTCAGCTGAAGAAATTGCAGCCAGCAGTCAAGAGCAGAGTTCAGCTACTCACGAAATAACAGAAGCTACAGGCGATTTAGCAGCTATGTCCCAGGAACTACTTCAAAGTATTAATCATTTTCAAATATAAAAGAAAGTCTGGATATCTGATTTACATAATTTAAAAAGCACAGATAATAAAAGCCCCCACCAATACTACTATTGTGGGGGCTAAATTATTACTAAATATATTTTATTTAAACTTATACAGTATTATTCGAGCTCAGTCCATTCTCCTGTTTTCATGTAAACTGTACGCTCACATATATTTGTAGAATGGTCACCGATTCTCTCCAAAAAGCGACTGATAAACATTAGAGAAGTACCCTGTTCAATTGTGGCACAATCATTTTCCATTACAGATAATAATTCTTTATTAATCTGTTTATCCAGCTGATTAACCTCTTTATCTCTGGCTGCAACCATTTTTGCTTTCTCGATATCCATCTCAACAAAGGCCTCCAGACTATCCCGCAGCTGCTTTACAACCTTATCTCTCATCCCGGGCAGATCCTGCATTTCCTTAATTAGCGGCTGATCACCAATGTCCTTCACCCGATGAGCAATATTGGATGCATTATCTCCAATTCTTTCTAAATCAGTTACCAGCTTAGAAATCACAATAATTTTCCTGAGATCAATCGCCACCGGCTGCTGCAGTGCAATTAAGCGGGTGCATTTTTCTTCAATATCAAGTTCATAATTGTCAATAACATCATCATCTTTTATTACCTTATCAGCCAGCTCAAGGTCTTTGTTCATCAGTGCCTCGATACTTTTACTGATGCTTTCACCAACTACACTTCCCATTTTTAACATTTCTTTTTCTAAATCATTTAATTCTGTATGAAAATTCTTGCGAGAATCATTCATTTTCAATATACCTCCTCAAAGCTGTCAATAAAATTTTAGCCAGCTGTTATCGTAATAAGTTGATTGGGGTTAACTTTAACCAAAACGCCCTGTGATATAGTCTTCTGTTTTCTGATTAGCAGGGTTTTCAAATATTTTATCAGTTTTATCAAACTCAATCAAATCTCCCATTAAGAAAAATCCAGTTTCATCAGAAACACGCGCTGCCTGCTGCATGCTGTGGGTTACAATAACAATACTGTACTTTTCTTTAAGTTCTTCAATTAGGTCTTCAATTTTTGCTGTTGCCACTGGATCCAGCGCAGACGCCGGCTCATCCATCAGGAGAACTTCTGGTTTTACTGCCAGTGCTCTGGCAATACAGAGTCGCTGCTGCTGACCACCAGATAGACCAAGGGCAGAACTGTCTAATCTGTCCTTTACCTCATCAAATAAAGCGGCTCCTTTTAAACTTTCAATTACCAGCTCTTCTATCTCAGCTTTATCTTTGACTCCATGAACCTTAGGTCCATAGGCAACATTGTCAAAAACTGATTTAGGAAAAGGATTTGGCTGCTGAAAAACCATACCAATCCGTTTTCTTAATCTAACTACATCAATATTTCCAGAATAAATATCATCACCATCGAAAACCACCTGACCTTCAACCCGACTTCCCTCAATCAAATCATTCATCCTATTAATTGTTCTTAAAAATGTAGATTTACCACAGCCTGATGGGCCGATTAATGCTGTTACTTTATTTTTTTTGACATCCATATTTATATCATTAAGTGCCTGAAAATCATCATAATAAAAATTTAGGTTTTTTATTTCAAGTACATTTTCCTTAGTAGACATTAAATTTCCTCCTTAATTTAGTCACGGCTAAATTTATAACGAATAAATGTTGCCAGCCCATTTAAAGCAAATAGAATCAGCAGCAGTAAAACACTTCCGCTTGCTGCAACCAGTTCGTACTCACTTTTTGGCAGTGAAGTCCAGTTAAAAATCTGAATTGGCATTACAGTAAAACTATCCATAATTCCCTGAGGAGTAAACATTACAAATGTTAAAGCTCCCATCATAATTAGCGGGGCTGTCTCTCCTATTGCTCTTGAAATTGCAAGGATAAAGCCCGTCATTATCGAAGGAAGAGCGGAAGGAAGAACCACCTTGTAAACAGTCTGCCAGTGGTTGGCCCCCAGTCCATAAGATGCGTTTCTTAATGACTTGGGAACACTTCTTAGTGCTTCCTGAGCTGAAACTATGACTACCGGTAAAACAAGCAGACTCAGGGTTAAAGAACCTGCAAGTACACTTCTTCCCAGCCCTAGAGTTCTAACAAAAACTCCTAAACCGAGCATACCATAAATAATCGAAGGAATTCCAGCTAGATTTGCAATATTTAATTTGATTAAATTTGTCAATTTATTTTTAGGTGCATATTCTTCTAAATAAATCGCTGTTGCTGTTCCTGTGATAAAAGTAATTGGAATCATTAGTCCAATTACATATAAAGTACCAAACAAACCTGCTTTAATACCTGCTTTTTCGGGAAAACGAGAATCAAAACGGGTAAAGAAGTCCAGGTCCATCATCACAAAGCCTTTAGAAAAAATATCAAAAATCAAAGCGGCAAGGACCACTAAAGCCAGGATAATGAAAACCAGAAATACGCCTTTAAATATTTTGTCTGTAAGTTTTCTTTTTTGATATAAATTTGACATTAGTGATATACCTCCCTGTATTTCATTAAGATCCAGTGACTAATAATATTTAGAGCCAGGGTCATCAGAAATAAAAGCAGTCCAACTGCAAAAATTGTGTAATATTCAAGAGAGCCAACGGGTGTATCTCCAAGACTAACCTGCACAATATAACCGGTCATAGTCTGAACAGGTTTTAAAAAGTTTGCAGTTAATTGCGGCCTCATTCCTGCAGCTATCGCTACTATCATTGTTTCACCAATAGCACGAGAAATTGCAAGGATAAAGGAAGAGATAATACCCGAAAGTGCTGAGGGTACCATAACTCTTGAAGCCACTTCAAATCTTGTTGATCCCATAGCATAAGCACCCTGCCGAATACTGTCTGGAACTGAATTTAATGCATCTTCACTTAAGGAAATCACCATCGGAAGAATCATAATCCCAACTGCAATACTGGCACTTAAAGCATTAAACGTCTGAATCTCAGGAAAAATAGGTTTTAATATCTTTGGGGTAATAAAAGTTAGAGCAAAATAACCATAAACAACTGTCGGAACTCCTGCTAGTATCTCCATGATTGGCTTAATAATTTTTCTAAAACGTCTGGAAGAATACTCAGTTAAATAAATTGCACTTCCCAGGCCAACAGGAATAGCTATCAGAGCTGAGCCCAGTGTAATCATCATTGTTCCACCGACTAAAGGCAGCACACCATAACTTTTGTTTGGTTCAATCAGAGGATTCCATTTTAACCCTGTCAAAAAATCTATAATCGATACTTCTGCAAAAAAATGTATAGAATCAGTTACAAGGATCACAATAATCCCAACTGTAGTAAAAACTGAGATTAATGTTGCCAGAAGCAGAACATAATTAACCCATTTATTACTGCTGCTTTTAGAATTCATATGCCTTATTTTTCGATCAAATAAGACAGCATACCAGCTTGACTCCTTATTTTTTTTCATCTTCATTAACCACCTTTCTCAAAACTGCCAAAAAAGGGGCCCAAAAAGCCCCCTCTGGCATCTTATTATTTATCATTAAACTTTATTTAGATTTACTTGGTAATTTCAGCCAGCTTATTTAATGCTTTTTCATAACTTTCTAAAGCTACATAACCAGTCTGTGGAACAATTTCCTGGGCATTATTGAAGTAGAACTTTAAGAATGCCTCAACTTCATCTCGTTTTGCAGCCGCATTATTTACATAAATGAATAGTGGCCGAGCTAGAGGAGTATAATTTCCATTACTGATTGTCTTAACAGATGGTTCAATTCCATTAACAGCCAGGGCTTTAAGCTTATCCTGATTTTCCTCATAATATGCATAGCCAAAATATCCCAGAGCATACTTATTACCTGATATACCTCTAACTAAAACATTGTCATCTTCACTAGCTGTATAATCAGAGCGGCTTGCTCCTTCATTTCCAACAACTGCTTCAGTGAAGTAGTCAAAAGTACCTGAATCTGCTCCTGGTCCATAAAGATCGATTTCTTCTTCAGGCCATTCAGATCTAACATCACTCCATTTTTGAACTTTGCTGTCCGGCTTCCAAATTTGATGGAGTTCTTCAACTGTAATATCGCTTACCCAGTCGTTTTCAGGATTAACTGCTACAGTAATACCATCACTACCTACTGTAAATCTTGTATATTCAATACCATTTTCTTTTGCTTTTGCTGCTTCACTTTCTTTGATTGGTCTGGAAGCATCGTTAATAGCTGTTTCGCCAACGGTAAATTTCTCAAAACCTCCACCTGTACCGGAAACACCAACTGTTACTCTAACTCTTGGGTATTCATAAGAAAACTCTTCTGCCATTGCCTGAGTAATTGGATAAACTGTACTGGAACCATCAATCTTAACCTCACCTTTTAGCTCCTGAGCTGCGACACTCACTGGAAGTACTGCCATCATTGCAAGAGCAAGAACAAAAAATAATGCTGTAATTTTTTTCATTAAATATTTTCCCCCTTCAGGAATTTTTGATTTTTTACTTTAACTTGACTCTGATTAAAATAATAACAGGCAAATGTTACAGCAGTATGTCACTTATGTTAACAAAATGTAAACAAATAAAAAAACCGCCCCAAAAGGCGGTATCACAGGATTTATTTTATTAATCTAATTAAGCAAGCAATTCCTTTATCTCATCTACTGAAGCAACTCTACCTTTAATTTTAACCTCTCCATCAATTCCAATTGCAGGTGTACTCATGATTCCAGCCATTGCGATTTCTTTCATATCCTCAATTTTTACTATTTCTGCCTCAACTCCTATTTCCTCCACAGCTTTTTTAGCATTATCAGCTAAATTGACACAATTTTTACATCCTGGACCATAAATAGTAATTTCCATTATTAACACTCCTCAGATTTTATTTTGTGATTTTATTCTTTTTAACCAGGTCCAAATCAATCGATTTGGACCTGGTACGAACCTACATTATGGTACGAACCTACATTATAAAATTAAACATATACCCTACTCCAATAATTGAAACTCCAACAACTGTTACAAAAACTGTAATTAATTTTGGCTTAATTACCTTGCGCAGAATAACCACTGCCGGTAAAGATAAGGCGGTGGTAGCCATCATAAAGCTTAAAGCAGTTCCCAGAGCAACTCCCTTTCCCATTAGAGCTTCAACTATCGGAATTGTTCCCACTGCATTAGCATATAATGGAATTCCAACAATAACTGCAGCAATTACAGATAAAGGATTATTGGGGCCAGCATATTCTGCCAGCAGTTCTGCCGGAGCATATCCGTGGATAGCAGCCCCAATTCCAATACCTATAATTACATATTTCCAGACTCGGCTTACAATTTCTTTAACTTCTGCTTTAGCAAAATTAATTCTATCATTCCACTCGAGTTCTTCAACTTCACTTTCTCCAGCACTAATCTGATATACATATTCCTCTACCTGTTTTTCCATCCCCAGTGCTTCAATCACAATTCCTCCAACTATCCCAACTAAAATTCCGCTGGCCAGATAAAGTGTTCCTATTTTCCAGCCAAAGATAGTATAGAGCATTACTAAGGCAACCTCATTTACAATAGGTGAAGTAATTAAAAAGGAGAAAGTAATTCCCAGCGGAATTCCCGACTCCACAAAACCAATAAAAATTGGTACTGAAGAACAGGAACAAAATGGAGTCACAACTCCCAGCAGTGAAGCCATAATATGTCCTGTAATTTTTCTATAATTACTTAAGAGTTTTTTTGTTTTTTCTGGTGGGAAATAACTTCTGATAATTGAAATAAAAAATATCATTACTGACAGCAGAAAAATAATCTTAGTTGTATCATAAAAAAAGAAGTGAACTGACTCTCCCAACCTCGTTTCAGCCTGAAGTCCAAATAGGCTATAAGCTACCAAATCTGCAAATTTCTCAAATACAGTAAACACTAAGAGCAGCCTCCTTTAGTTTCTGACTTAATTTCTGCAGCTGTGTCAAGATTATTAATTTTATTCTGCAGCTCACTCAGATTTAATTCAGCCAAAGATTGAGCCTTTAGAGAAATTAAAGCTGCCAGATATTTATCGTAAACACTTCTGTCTACTGTATAATAAATCCACTTTCCACTTTTCTCCTCTTTTAAGAGATCCAACTCCTTAAAATAGTTGAGATGCTGGGAAATACTGGACTGTGATTTGTCAAGCAGCTGCTCCAGCTGACAGACGCAGTACTGGCCATCCAGTAAAAGCTTAAGTATTTTAAGTCTATTTTCATCAGCTATAGCTTTTAAAAAGTTAAGTAAATCTTCCAATCTGCACTCTCCTTTTTCGATTACATATTAATATTTACTAATATGATTATATTGTAATATTATTCTCATGTCAAGTAAAAAAGAAAAGACATCCACTCATATTAATCTCAGCAGATATCTTTTATTATATTTAATTAATATTAAGGAAGCTTATCAGGGCTAATTGATTATTCAGCAGCCTTTAAATAAAAGTAGAATTCACTGCCTGCGCCTTCCCTACTTTTAACCTGGATTTCACTGCCGTGCTGTTTAATTATATTCCGAACAATGGAAAGTCCAATTCCCGTTCCACCGAGAGCTCGGCTGCGGGCTTTATCAACTCTGTAAAATCTTTCGAAAATTCTTTCCTGAGCAGCCTGGGGAATTCCCATTCCATTGTCTTTAACTGAAAAATAAACTTTATCTCCCTCTTTTTCTACTTTAACCTTTATCTTTCCGCCGGCAGGTGTATACTTAATTGCATTATCAATTAAATTTATCAGCACCTGTTTAATCTGTTCACGCACCATGTAAACTAAAGGGAGATTTTCGGAGACAACAACTTCAAAGTCAATATTCTTGTCCTCAGCTTTTTTCTCCAGCAGATTAACGACTTTATTTAACACTTCTTTAAAATTATCTGCTTCTAAATCAAATGACTGTGATTCAATCTTTGACAAGTCCATTAAATCCTTAATTAAAACTGAAAGCCGATCAGTTTCTTCTTTAATTATCTTTAAAAATCTATCTCTTGTTTCTGGATCTTCAATATCACTTTCTAAAAGCGTATCTAAATAGCCAACCATTGAGGTAAGAGGAGTTCTCAGCTCATGAGATACATTGGCCACAAAATCATTGCGGACTGTTTCCAGTTTCCTAAGTTCAGTAATGTCAGTTAGAACAATTACTCCCCCACTTATATTTTCCTTTTCATCAAGCAGAGGGATAAAGGTGGCATGAATAATTTTCTCATCCGGATTTTTATATTTAATTTCCCGGCTGATGCTTTCTTTTTTATCAAAAGCCCGCTCTAAATACATGTCAATCCGGTGGCTAAAAAGAGTGCTGATCAGTTCTTTTCCCTTAACTTTTTCTGCTTCAATATTAAAAATTCTGCGGGCGGCTGGATTTATCAGAGCAACTTTCCCCTCTTTATCAACTGCAATTACACCATCTACCATGCTTTCTAAAATAGCTTCAATCCGATTTTTTTCCTGAGAAATTTCAGTAATCTTATCTTCCAGCTCTTCAGCCATAAAGTTAAACATTCGGGCAAGTTTTTCAATTTCACTATTATATTTTCTGACCGGTATTCTCTGACTTAAATCTCCCTTAGATATCTTTTCAGCTGTCTCGGTAACAGTCTCTAAGGGTTTAACTATACTGTAAGTTAAACGCCAGCCTAAAAAAATTGTAATTAATGCCAGGATTACAAAGAAAAATAAATAACTCTTAATATCTTCAATCAGAACACTTCTGATAAACTTTAGCGGTCGGGCTGTCCTTAAAATTCCAATTATCTTATTCTGATCTCTAATTGGTACAGCATAGTAGAGCATTTCCTCTTCAATAGTTTCACTATAACGTATTTCACTACCTGAACTTTCATTGCTTACAGCCTGAGCAACTTCAGGTCGATTACGGTGGTTATCCATCTCACTAATTTCATAATGCGAATCAGCAAGTACCTCTCCATCAGCTGCAATAATAGTAATTCTTGTTTCCGAATCACTTGCCCATTCAGCAGCTTTATCCTCCAAAATCTTATTTTCATTTTTTACTTCTTCTGGACTAATATTATTCAGCATCAGCTGAGAATAGTGTTCTAAACTTATTTTTTCCTGTTCCAAATAAAATTCCCGGTGATTTGTGCTAAAGTAATAAAAGCTCAGGCCAATTATAAAAAGCTGAATTACAATAAAAATGATAATCAAACGATTTTTAATCCCTAGCTTATTCCATTTTAACAAATTTATAACCCACCCCTCTGACTGTAGCTATATAATCAGCCTTAATTTTTTTGCGAAGGCGCCTGACGTGAACATCAACTGTTCTTGTATCTCCCGCATACTCATAGCCCCAGATTTTTTCCAAAAGCAGATCACGACTTAAAACTCTCCCCTGATTGATCACCAGATAGCGCAGAAGTTCAAATTCTTTTGGGGTCAAAACAATCTTTTTTTCTCCATGAACAACCTCATGCCGGGGAATATCTAATTTTAATTTCCCTGTTTCTATAATTTCATCCTCTATTTTCTCACTGTCTGATTTGAATTCCTTTATTCTCCGAAAAATAGCTTTGATTCTGGCGATCAATTCTCGGGGACTGAAGGGTTTTGTCATATAATCATCTGCCCCCATCTCAAGTCCCAGTATTCTCTCTACTTCATCTCCCTTGGCAGTCAGCATAATAATTGGGATCTGGCGCAAATCTTCATTCCCCCTCATTCTCCGGCAGACCTCCATACCGTCAATTTCAGGCAGCATTAAATCTAAAACCACCAGACCAATTTTTGCTGATAACTTATCAAGAGCTTCCCGTCCGTCAGCTGCAGTATCAACCTCATAACCTGCGTTTTCCAGATTGAATTCAATTAATTCTCTAATATTTTTTTCGTCTTCAACTACCAGAATTTTTTCCATTATAAATCCTCCCGGATTTCCTATTTTGAGCTTATTTGTTTAAAATATTCAAAATTTATTTGATTTCAGCTGAATATTTTCCTGCAAATTCATTTCTAGCTTCAGCTGTGTGTTTTTTTATAAACTCAGTTTTGGCCTCGGTATAGCCATCTCGATTATGTTTATATTCTTTTTCTAATTTCTGCTTTAATTCTCCATACTTTCCGGCAACTTCAGGATGAGCAATCAGATAGTCTCGAAAATACAATTCGTCCCAGTCACCAGGATAGCGTAAATGAAGATGAAAAACTCTATCTGCGAATCCCTGTAGAGTGTACCCCTTATTGAAAACCAGATTAAGCTCTTCACTTTCTTCATTTCTGTGCATCAAAGTCCAGCCAGCATCTTTAAGCACAGCTTCAACTTTAAAGAGTTCAGCTCCTCTGCTAATTTCCACTAAAATATCAACAGTTGGCTTTGCCAGCAGACCAGGAACGGCAGTACTGCCGATATGATTAATCCTTTGAATGTAATGCTCAGGCAAAAAAGCTTCCAGCTTCTCTTTTTCTTCTAAGTACCAATTTCTATAATCAGGATTATGTTCCTTTAAAATAATCGGAAAAAGCTGCCACAGCTCCTCCAGCGACATCTCAGAAAGTGATTTGGTCATTGTTACCTCCTTAATATAAACCAGCACAGCGGCGCGTCGGACCACAGCGACTTAGAAATTTACAATCTAACTATCATTAGAACAATTAGTTAAACTAAAGTATAAATCCAAACTCCAAGTATCTTCCGAGAAAAGTGATTATTTAAATTGACGCTTTAGTCGAAATAGCCTCGATTAGATTTTATTGTGATTAGTTGTTTCGATGTTTGACCGCAGGGAGTTAGAGACAACCATAATAAAATCTAAATGAGAGGCGTCAATGGAGACTATGGTCAATTTAAATAATCCCTTTTCTCCATTATAGCAAAAAGAGCCTCCTATAAAAAGGAGGCTCCACCTAAATAAAGATATTTTTATGTTAATTCTTTGTAAAATTAGACTACATCTACTTCTTTTACTTCCTTACCGACACTCTCATCTTCATAAATCTCAATTACACTGTGTGCAATATCAGCCATCTGATCACTTATATGTTCCAGATCATCAAGCAGTTCCAGAAGAATAATTCCCGAATTAGGATCACAACTTCCTTTCGCTGATCCCTTAATTCTGCTGATACTCTCCTGTCTAAACTGGATCTGCATCTGGTCTAATCTTTCTTCTGCCTCTAAAATTTCAGCAGCAATTTCTAAATCATCAGTTTCAATTAATTCTAAAGTCTTATCTAAAACATCACAGACAATAGAATATACTTCCTGAATTGTAGCCTGAGCATCAGAAGAAAATTTAAGCTTATTTTCCAGGCGATTTTCGATCAATTCAGAAATATCATCAGCATCATCAGCAATACTCTCAATATCATCAACAACTGCAAAATACTTGTCTAAAGTTCTAATATCAACATCATTTAATTGAGCCTGAGGAATTTTTTGAATAAAGTGCAGAAGTTCTTCTTCCATCTCATTTACTATATCTTCATGATGTCTGATCTTTTTAATAACTTCTCCATCTCCATTTAAAAATCCATCTACAGACTCACAGACCATGTCTCGAGAAATCTCACCCATTGCCACAATTTCTTTTTTTACCTGATCAATAGCAACATAAGGGGTGTTCAGCATTCTATCATCAATAAAGGTAGTACCTCTTTTTAAGGTTAGATCTTCCCCAGGTATTATTTTTTTAACCAAATAAACCATAAAACCCGTAAATGGCAGCCAGATAAGTGTATTGACTACATTAAAAAAGGTATGTGTGTTAGCCAGCAGTCTCTCCTCAGAAGGATTTATCTGACCGAAAAAGCCGCTAACGTTTAAAATTAAATTTTCCAACATCAGAGAAAAATCAGGCACCAGATATATAAAGGCTATCATAATTCCAGCCCCTAAAACATTGAATAAAAAATGCGCTGCTGCAGCTCGTTTGGCAGTTAAATTAGCTCCGATAGCTGATAAAATTGCAGTAACTGTAGTACCGATGTTACTACCTAAAAGAATTGGGATGGCAGCTTCGTAATGTATTACTCCTGCTGTAACTAAGCCTAATAAAATACCAAAGGAAGCTGAACTACTCTGTATAGCAACTGTAACCACAATACCGGTTAAAATACCCAGGATTGGATATCTCGAAAAATTTTCCATCCAGTCAATAAAAACTGGAGAATTTTCCAGAGGAGCCATTGTATCTCCCATAGTTTCCAAACCTAAGAATAACAAACCAAAACCAAGTAAAACCTGACCGATATACTGAAATTTCTTGCTTTTCGAAAATAAATATGTAAAAGCTCCAATTGCAATTGCATGAAAGGCATAATCACCTAATTTAAATGCAATTAACTGAGCAGTTACTGTGGTACCAATATTGGCACCCATGATCACACCAATCGATTGAAATAGCGTCATCAAGCCTGCATTAACAAAACCTACAACCATAACTGTAGTGGCACTACTACTTTGAATTATAGCAGTAACAATTGTTCCAACCCCAACACCCATAATTGGTTTTGAGGTCATAGCTGCTAAAAAATGACGCAGTCTTTTACCGGCGGTTTTCTGCAGACCTTCGCTCATTTGCTTCATACCATAGATAAAAAGGCCGAGACCCCCGAGTAAACCTATAGCCATGTCAATTCCCAAACCTATCTCCCCTTTCATATTTTTAGATTATCCTGTTATTCACTTGTTCAATTATAAATAATCGCCTGAAATACAGAAGTTTAAATATTTGCTTAGTGATTTTTTCTTCATTTGCAAAATTTTAATTAAAAAATAACAGGAAAAAAGCAGCCAACTAAGGCTGCCCCTATTAAATTTATATACTCTATGTTAAGTTAAACTCCTATCTTTACCTCATCATCTTTAGACTTAACAACTACATCATCTGTTAAAAGGTCTGAATAGGTATAAGACAGCCGTCTAACCTGGTTGTGATCTTTGATCCTAACAACAAAGACATTTTCATGAGTTTTTTCTAAAACTCCTTCTTTTTCTACAGCTTTTCTTCTGCCGCGATTGGCCTTAACACTTACTCGATGGCCGACAAAAGATTTTACTTCTTCTTTAATTTTATCCAAAACATTTTCTTCCATTCAGATTCACCTCATTTTGAAAACAATTCAAAAATAATTATACCACAATTTGCTCATTTAAGCAAAACTTATAATCTTATAAGCAATAATCATAAGAGATGATTCTAAGGATGTATTTATTCTTTTTTTTCTTTTTTATTTAAGTTATCATTTTCAAAAGCAAATTTATATGGTGACTCACCTGCAAATTTATCAACATATTTTGCTCCTCGCTTGGTTGCCAGTAAAGTACCAGGCCCACCAACACAACCACCCTCACAGGCCATCCCTTCAATTAAGTGGCCATCTAAAACTCCTGCTTTTGCTTTAATTAATGTTTTTTTGCAGTCTGCCAGACCATCTGCCTTAGTTATTGGTGGGTCAATATTATATTTTTCTTTTAAATTCTGGCGGATTGCTTCTGCCACTCCACCCGCATTGGCATAAGCCCGACCGTAATAAGAAGCATCTCTAATCTCTTCTTCAGCATCCACTTTGGTCAGCTCTATATCAGCTGCCACAAAGATAGCTGCCAGTTCTTCAAAGGTGATTACATAATCAACCTCATCCTTAACTCGCGCGCTTAAAGCTTCCAACTTTTTGGAAACACAGGGACCAATAAATACAACTTTGCTGTCCTGATTGGTCTCTTTGACAGATTGAGCAGCAAAGATCATTGGCGAACTGGATTCAGAAATATTATCTTTAACTTCAGGGACATGTTTATCAGCAACATAAGTCCAGGAAGGACAGCAGGAAGTTCCCAGATAGGGTTGTTTTTCCGGAATATCTTCCGCAAATAATTCTGCTTCATGCAGAGAAGCAAAGTCAGCACCCAGGCTAACCTCACGCACCTCTTTCATCCCCAGTTCTTTTAGGGCAGCTACGATTTTTTCAGCAGAGACTAAAGGACCAAACTGCCCAACAAAAGAAGGAGCAATAATTGCCCGCACATCTTCTCCTCTTTTAATTGATTTTAAAAGCTGAAAAATCATAGATTTATCTGCAATAGCTCCAAAGGGGCAGGCAATAATGCACTGTCCACAGCTAACACATTTATCCTGATTAATTTTAGCCCGATCATAGTCATCACTTTCAATGGCATCAACTCCACAGGCTGCAGCACAGGGGCGCTCATAGTTAACAATCGCTTCATAAGGACAGGCTTCTTTACATTTACCGCAGTTGATACATTTTTCCTGATCAATTACTGCTGCGTGTTCTTCAATGGTAATCGCATCTACAGGACAGACAATACTGCAGGGATGAGCCAGACACTTGCGACAGTTATTGGTTACAAAATGAGCGTTAGTTGGACATTTTTCACAGGCAAAACGAATAACATTTACCAGTGGTTCTTTTAGCTGATTATCATTTTTTAGAAAATCTCTAATTCCCTCTGAAAGGAGTTTATGCTCCTGATTTGTTTCATAATCCATTCCGAGGCCCATCCGAACCCGAGCAGCAACTATAGCTCTTTCTTTAAAAATACTGGAACGGTATGTAGCTTCTTCAGTATCAATAATTCTATATGGAATTTTATCAAATTCTTCGCATTCTGCATCTTTGAGAGCCAGCCTTGCCAGCTCGGCAAAGACCATCCGTCGGATTTTTACAATATCTGTATAAATACCCTTTAGCTTGCTCATTTTATCCTCTCCATTACTTTACTGATAACCATCTGAGTCTGAGCTGAGGTGATAAGATCATCATCAACTTTAACTACCGGAGCATTCTTAATGTCTCCACACCTGTCCATACATTCAACTCTTTCAATTTTCAGCTGATCTGGATATTCTTCCTGCAGCTCTTCAAGAGTCTCTAAAATATTTAAAGCTCCTACTAGTGAGCAGTGGCTGCCCACACAGATTTCTACTTTAACCATTTTTCTTCCTCCTTCCAAAATTTGAATTAAACTATAATTTATATACTATATTATCAATTATTTTATGTTTCATTTCTCATTTTATAAATCCTGTTGCTGATAGAAATCATTTCGGATATCGAAAGTTTTTCTCCCCGCTTTTTAAGACCAATTCCTTCATCCTCTAAAGCATTAGTTACAAGATCACGGTCAAGCGCGATTACAGCTGATTTGCTCAAACTATTGCGTAAGGTTTTACGTCGCTGTTGAAAGATCGACTTTACAACCTGAAAGAAGAATTTTTTATTGATTACCTCTTCCTGATAAATATTTTCCTCATAGGGTGAGATGCTGACAATAACTGAATCCACATCAGGCTGAGGAATAAAGACTGAGGAAGGTACATGGTGCACAATCTCTGGCTGCATATGGTACTGAACCGCCACACTTAAAGAACCAAACTTTTTGGTTTCCGGGCCAGCACAGATTCTTTCTCCAACCTCTTTCTGAACCATAAAAACCATCTGCTCCAATTCTAAGTCACTTTCTAAAACTCCCATGATAATTGGAGTAGTCACATAATAAGGGAGGTTGGCAATCAGCTTCAGCTTCCGATTTTCAGGATTATATTCAGCTAATGTTTCTTCCCAGTTGATTTTTAATGCATCTTCATTTAAGAGCTCAAGCTTCTCCTGGCCAGCAAAAATATCCTTTAAAACTTCAACCATAGCAGCATCTTTTTCCACAGCCAGCAATTTACCGCTATCAAGTTTAGCAAGCAGAGCCTGAGTTAAAGAACCGATACCAGGGCCAATTTCAATTACAAATTCATCCCCCTTAATATCTGCTGCTGTTGTAATTATATCAATGATATTTGAGTCAATTAGAAAATTCTGACCAAGGCTCTTTTTTAAATTAAGATTGTGTTCGCGCAGAATCTTTTTTGTTTCCGATGGTGTTGCAATTTTATTTTCCATATTAATTTTAAATCATCCTTAATATATTATTTGTTATAATTTTATCATATCTGCTCTATCCAGGCAATAATTGCTGCTCTGATAAAGATAAACTACTTAAGCTTAAAATAATTAACGGGCTTATGCTTCAATCACTTTTTCTGCCAGTTGATGAGTCAATAAATCTTTAGCCAGCTCTTTTTTGTTGTTTTCTCCCTTTTGAACTCTATCCAAAAATTCACTAATCATGTCAACAAAACCGCGGTCATAGCCCATTTTATTCCAGCCAGCTGTCTGGGAAATAATTTCTCCATCAGCAGTGTAATTAATAATTTGAGTTATATTTTCAATCTTCTGCTTCTCTTTAAAACCCATAACTTCAAGGCTTTCTTCAGTAAGCGCATTATCACGATTCATTATTCCAATAGCAGTATTTTTACCATTTTTGAGAGTTAATATTACTTGAACTAGTTTATTTTTTCTCTCTATCTTACTAACTTCAAGCTGGTCAAGATCAACTTCTCCCATTAGATATGAAATAGTATCAATAACGTGTATAAAGTCATCAAGCACAAAGCTACGCGGCTCGCCTGGAAGCTCAGTCCTGTTTTTTTCCATAATTATTGTTTTAGGAGTTTTAATTTTTAAAAGAGAACTATAAGTTGGTACATAGCGGCGATTAAAACCGGTCATCAAAATTGTATTCTGATCTTTGGCCAGCCTGATCAGTTCTTCGGTTTGTTCTAAGTGATAAGTTATTGGTTTATCAACAAAGGTAGCTATCTTATTTTTTAGAAGTTTTTTTACTAACGGATAATGAGCTTCTGTAGCAGCATGAACAAAAGCTGCATCCAGATCCTCAGCTAATAACTGATCAAGAGATGTATAAAGCTGATCAACCCGATATTTTTTTCCCAGCCTCTGCAGAGTGCTCTCAGTTCTGGTACAAAAATATGGCTCTACCTCTTCCAGCTGAGTAATTAAAGGTAAATATGCTTTCTGAGCAATATCTCCCAGGCCAATAATCCCTATTTTCATTTTGGATTCCTCCCGCTTAATTTTTGTTGAAATTTAATTCCAAGTTAAAAATTATAAATTCTTTCAGCATTTTTAGTCGTGATCTCTGCCATCTTTTCAGCACTAACTCCTTTAATTGCTGCAGCTTTTTTTATTATATGTTCCAGATAAGCCGGTTCATTTCTCTTACCCCGATGAGGTGCTGGTGTCAGATAGGGAGCATCAGTTTCCAGCAAAATCCTAGCTAAAGGCATTTTCTTTAAGGCATCTCTAATCGGTTGAGCACTGTTGAAAGTAATTAAGCCTCCAAAGGCTACATAATAATCTCTCTTTATTATTTCCTCGATTTCACTGGGTCCGTAAGCATAACAGTGAAAAATTAATTTTTCAGCGAAGTCAGCAGTCTGATCTAATATTCCCAAAGTTTCTGCTGCTGCTTCTCGAGAATGAACAACCACCGGCAGTTCAAGTTTCAGGGCCAGCTGCAGCTGTTTTTTAAAGGCATCTTTTTGAATTTCTCGCGGTGAATTATCATAATAAAAATCAAGGCCGCATTCCCCAATTGCTTTAACCTTTGGCGAAGCTGCAAGAGCTTTAATTTTAGCCAGATTTTTTTCATTGACTGTATCTGCTTCATGGGGATGAATCCCAACTGAAGCATAGACAAAATCATATCTTTCTGCCAGTTCCACCACCCGGTAACTTCCCTCCAGGTCTGCACCAATATTAACTATCTTTTCTACTCCGATTTTCTGGGCTCGCTTAAAAACTTCTTCTCGATCCTGATTGTAGTCATCAAAATCAAGATGAGCATGAGTATCTATTAAACGCAAGTTATTTCCTCCTAATTGATTATAAGTATCAATAAAAATATAATTATTATAGTTCAACCTTTATTATATCACTAGAATTAAAAAAATAAAATAAGGCCAGAAAAACTTAGATTAAATTAGAATAGCTAAATCAAAATAATCTTTTCTTTAAATTTCTGAGCTTAGCGGTTTATTTATTTACCCAATACTGGTATAATAAAAGTTAGTGTTAAAAATTAGGAGTGAGTCTAATGGAAAAAGAAATATATCTAGATAATGCGGCAACTACTAAAGCACTGCCGGAAGTAACAGCTGCTGTAGTAGATGCTTTAGAGAATAATTATGCAAACCCGTCTTCTCTGCATCGTTTTGGTCTGAAATCAGAAAAGATTTTAAAAAACAGCAGAAAAACTATAGCTGACTATCTTGGCGTCAGATCAGAAGAGATCATCTTCACATCTGGCGGCACAGAAAGCAACAATCTGGCCATTAGAGGAATAACAAAAGCATATGGGAATCGGGGCAGACATCTAATTACTTCCCCCATTGAACATTCTTCTGCAGCTGAACTTTTTAAGGCTTTAGAAAGTGAAGGCTGGCAGGTAGATTCAGTTAATGTTGATCGGGGAGGACATGTTGACCTGGAACATTTGATAAATTTAATTACCGAAGAAACAATTTTGGTCAGCATTATGCAGGTTAATAACGAGCTGGGGACTATTCAGCCCATCAAAAAAATTGCTGAAACTATTAAAGAAAAAAATCCACTCAGCTTTTTTCATGTAGATGGAGTTCAGGCCTTTGGAAAAATATACAGCAATTTAAGCCAGTGGCCGGTCGATCTTTATTCAATTAGTGGTCATAAAATCCATGGTCCTAAAGGAATAGGTGCTTTATATATTAAGAAGGGCACTAATTTAAAACCTCTGGTCTACGGTGGGGGGCAGGAGAGAAACTTGCGCTCCGGAACAGAAAATATCCCGGGGATTGCTGGACTGGGGGAGGCAGTAAAAAAACTACCTCAGCTTTCAACAGCAGAAAACGCTGATCAATATTTAGCCAAAAAAAGAAAATATCTGCTGAACTCTCTGCAGAAAATTGAAGAAGTAGTAATTAATTCTCCAGCAGCTGGAGCTCCTCATATTATTAATTTTTCTTTACCTGGTATCAAAGGAGAAACTATGCTGCATGCACTGGAAAATCAGGGAATCTATATCTCAACCGGATCAGCCTGTTCTTCCAGTAAAAAGGGAAGCAGAATTATCAATGCCTGCGGTCTCTCTCAACAAAGAAGTGAGAGTGCTCTGCGGGTAAGTTTAAATAACGAAATTAAAAATGATGATTTAGATTATTTTATAAGAACTTTAAAAGAACAGATAGAATTTTTAAAATTTTTTTAATGAGGTGAAAAAATTTGTATGATTTAATAATTATTCGTTATGGAGAAATTGGCCTGAAAGGTGATAATATTAACGATTTTATTTCCCAGCTGGTTTCAAATATTAAAAGGGCAGCAGCTGACCTGGGAAATTTTGAAATCAGCACTGTTTACGGGCGGATTTTTCTTTATGCAGAAAGTGATCAGATTGAAAAGATTGTTGCGAGGTTGGTCAATGTGCCGGGAATCATCTCTTTAAGTCCGGCTCAGAGATTGCGAATTGGCAAAAAAATAGCTGATTTTGATGATCAGGATTTTGAAAAATTAAAAAATAAAGCGGTTAAGCTTTTTAAATCCGAAGTCTCGAACTATCCGACTACTTTTAAAATGGAAACTACCAGAGCAGATAAGTCTTTTCCGATTGAAAGTCCTGAGCTCAATCGAGAACTTGGGGGAGAGATTTTAAGAGAGGTTGAAGGTCCAGATACTCCCCTCAGTGTTGACGTCCATCAGCCTGAACATCTTTTTGAAGTTGAAATCAGAAGGGGCAAAATTTATCTTTTCATCAGGCGAGAAGCTGGCCCGGGTGGATTACCTGTTAAATCATCGGGAAAAGCATTACTTCTACTATCTGGTGGAATTGACAGTCCGGTGGCTGGCTGGCTGGGATTAAAAAGAGGTTTATCTTTAAATGCTGTTTATTTTGATTCTCCTCCTTATACTTCTGAGCGGGCAAAAGAAAAAGTAATCGACCTGGCAAAAGTTTTAAGCCGTTATGGTGGAGAAATAAAATTGCAAATTCCTTATTTTACAGAAATCCAGCAGGAAATATTAAAAAAATCACCGCGCAGATATACTGTAACTATTATGCGCCGAATGATGATTAGAATTGCCAACCGACTGGCAGAAATAAATAACGAACTGGCTCTAGTGACCGGAGAAAGCCTGGGCCAGGTAGCAAGCCAGACCTTAGAAGGACTGCGCTCATCTGATGAAGTTGCTGAATTCCCAGTTCTTCGTCCTTTAATCACAATGGATAAAAATGATATTATTGCTCTGGGAAAAAAAGTTGGTACTTATGAGATCTCAATTAGACCTCATGAAGACTGCTGCACTATTTTTGTTCCGGATAACCCGGCAACTCAGCCCAAACTTGATACTATTCACTTTGGAGAAGAAGATTTAGAAATTGAAAAACTAGTAGATAGGGCAGTAGAAAAAATGGAAGTCATTACAATTAATGAAGGTGCAGAATAACACCGATTAATTATTCCACCCAGCAGAAATCCGGTCTCACTCTTTAAGTATTTAAATGGGGGATGAGCCTCACTACCATTAAAACTTTACTCTCATAATCTCCCAGATCAACTTCCTGTCCCATAATATCATTTGCTTTAAAATCATAAACACTCATTGTTATCTCTCCTTTTAATTTTATAAAATTAAATTGTGTACAATCAATTATTCAAAAATATAAGTTAAACCCTTTCTGAAAAGGATTTAACTCTCATCTCTAAATTGACTTAAAACCTGATCTAAATTATGCTTTAATTTAACTAAAGTTTCTGGATCGCCTTCAAACTGAGAATATAACTTTTCCGGGATTTCTACTGCTTCTTTTTTCATTTCCCTGCCCGCTGTAGTTAAGCTAAGTTTGACAATTCTCTCATCTGCCTGAGAACGATATTTTTCAACCAGTCCCTGTTTAACAAGTTTTTTTACCACCGGAGAAAGGGTTCCAGAATCAAGATATAATTTTTCTCCTAATTCTTTTAGTGAAATATTTTCTTTTTCCCATAAAACCAACATTGTAATGTACTGGGTATAGGTTAGATTATATTTATCCAGCAAAGGTTTATATAACTGAATCACCTTCCGAGATAAAGCATAAAGGGGAAAACAAATTTGATTTTCTAGTTTTAAATTCTCAAAATCAGACATTGGCTCACCTCAATTTAAATTTTATATAATTCAATTGTACTCAACTTAATTAATTATACACTTTTTTTATGGCATTTATCAATAGCTTTTAATTAATTTTAGAAAATATTTCGTCCACTTGAATCTCCAATCCCTCAAAATATTCAGATTCCAAAACTTGATCCGGGTGCAGATCATTTACTGCTTCTATATCTCTATCCTCTGTGAAAACATACTGAGTTATTTTCTTATTTTCAGGGTTAATGATCCAATATTCTTTAACCCCACTTTTTGAATATAAATTCAACTTTAAAATAAGATCTCTTTTCCTGGATGAAGGGGAAAGAACTTCTACTAAAAGATCTGGTACTCCCTGGTATTTATCGTCTACAACATTTTCTGGATCACAGATCACCATTATATCAGGCTGAACAACATTTGGGTCTTCTTTAAATTTAGGTGCATATCCCTGCAGCTTAATATCAAGTGGAGATGTTAAAGAACTGCATTTACTATCTTTAAAATAATTATAGAAAATACCAGCAATTTCATTTACAAGCATCTGATGTCTAAAACTGGGAAGAAAATATAATTAACTATTTCAGAACCAGAATAACCAACGGATTTGCTGAAGGATTAAACAATAAAATTAAATTGATTAAAAGAATTGGCTACGGTGTCCCTAAAGTTGAGAACTTAAAACGCCGAGTATTTTTATCATTG
>NZ_QBLR01000297.1:0-4126 GCF_003070835.1 Halanaerobium sp.
CACTTTAATCAGTGAAATGAAGTTTACTAAAGATATTGAGCCAAAGAAATTACGGAAAAGATTTGATAAAATTATCTTCACTAGAGATAGAATGACCTGGAATGAATTAATTGAAAGAACTGCTACTGAAACAAGATGGCTGTGGCATAAACCTGATGCTCTTGAGGAACTAAAGGAAGATTCTCTGCAGAAAGAAATCTGGTTTAAAGACGGCAACTATATTGATAAAACTCCTCCAAAAAAAGAAACTAATGTTAATGTTACTAAAATGAGCACTGTAAGTGAAAATGGTATTTCTACATTGCGCATTACTCCAGTTAATGCAGATGAAGTTTATTATGAGATAGGTCAAGAGCCGACTAAAGCTTCTAAAAAAGTAGAAAACTATAACTCATTTGAAGCAACTGATTTAGTCTATTACTTTTTAGCAGTTGATTCAGATGGTGTTAATGAAACTGGGGATCCTGTAAGATGGGAGAATGATATAAATCTGCAGTATAAAGAGCTAACAATTAAAGGGAAAGATGCCCTAAAACTACAGGCAACACCAAGTAATTGTGAAATCAGATATACTACAGATGGTTCTTCTCCAAAAGAAAATGGAGGCGTTTATCAGGAACCAATTATTATCCCTGAAGATGCAAAATATATTCAGGCAGTTGCAGTAAATGAAGAACATGATATAACATCTGATGTTCTGCAGTATAAAATATCAAATAAAAAAGTTACAGTTGATAAAGATAAGCCTGTCAAATTAACAGAAGCTCAAACTCCAAAAGGTACAAAAGCAACATATGAGGAACTTGAATTTTTAAATGAAACTAATGCCAGCTTTAAGCAGGCACAGTTTATTATCACCGGCAGAGGTAAAGCTGATTTTTCTTTAACTTTTATGATAGACAAAGTAGAAATAGATGATATGAATATGTTAGAAGAACAACTAAAAAATATTAAAGATAATTTTGTTGGAGAAAAGCCCCATGATTTAACTGCTAATATTACAGGGATAAAATTCAAAAGCGGCAGAGATTTTTTAAGATGGCTTGAAAAAAATGAATTCAACCTAGAAATGTATAAAAATAGATTTAGCCAACATTAAGGAGATGATCTTTTGAGTCAAGTAAAAACCTATGGATTTGGTTTTAATCCAAAAGAAACCAATCATCATTTCCTCTTAGAAATACCAACTGGAAATGCTAAAATAACAGTATATGAGAGATTTAATTGGGATCAAGATGAACAGGTTAGTGATTTAAATGATAAAGACAAAAAAGTAATTTTAAGTAAGACTAAATGGAATAAAGTTAAAAATGTCATCAAAAAAGAATTTAATAGACGCTTAAAAGATGAAGGTCTTCCAGCAAGAGATTTTGACAGCTATTATGTACCTTTAGAACGTTTATATGGTAAAGAATTAATGCTTCTGCTGTGGTCTATAGAAAATGCTGAAGTTGGTGTTATTGATTTAGCTATCAAAAACTGGTTGGGGTTATCACCTGAAGAGAGATGGTGGCTTTTTACAATGACTAATGCTTCAACAGGCCACTACAGCGACAACCGCGGCTGGAGGATAGCTTTAAGATATGCACTTACAGAAAATCCTGTAGATAATAAATTAGCAGGCAGCTTTGTGCAGAGATTATTTTAATATAAATTAAAAAAATGTCAGAGGAGGATTATTTTGTTAGATTATAATAAATCATTTATTGAAGTTCAATTTCCTGTATCAAGAATATCTAAAGAAAGTTACAAAGAAAGAAAAGCCGGTGCTAGTCAAACACTTACTGGTTTAGGAAAATGGTGGGGAAGAAAACCCCTGGTTATGGTTAGAGCAGCCTTATTGGGGATTTTAATGCCTGTTTCAGATGATTACACTAAAGACAGAGACATATTTCTTAAAATAATGACTATGGATGAAGAAGGACTTTGGTTAAGAAAATATAAAAACATTTCTAAAAAGAAATTATGGCAGCTGACTACTGAAGAAGAAAGGAAAAAATACTTTAGAGAGGGATCCACTGCTAAAAAACCTAAATATCCTAAAGGAATGTCAAGAGAAAATAAGAAAGCTATGAAAGAAGAACTTCAGAGAATAGCTTTTAATAGATTATCATATGATGATAAATTAAGCTACTGCAGAAGGCCAGAAGATGTGGAATTAACAGATGAAAAAGAATGGGGAATTATTAATGATCATTTAGAAACTAATTCTTCTAATTTGCAGGAATTAATAAAAGAATTGGGAGAAAAAAGATTTGGTCATACTCCTAAAGTTGGTGACTGCTTTTCAGGTGGGGGGTCTATTCCTTTTGAAGCTGCAAGAATGGGAGCAGATTCATTTGGTTCTGACTTAAATCCAATAGCTGCGTTATTAACTTGGGCTTCATTAAATATTGCTGGTGCTTCTGATGAGGAGATTGAAGAATTAAAAAAATATCAAAAACAAGTGTTTTCTAAAGTCAAAGAACAAATTTCAAAGTGGGATCTTGAGGAAAATAATATAGGGCATACACCGGTATTCTATCTTTATTGTAATGAAACGGTATGTCCAGAATGCGGGTATACTGTACCCTTATTACCTTCTTTTATAATTGCTCAAAAATCAAAGACAATTGTTAAAATTAATGAAACTGATAGAAAAAAATATTCATTTGAGATAAATACAAATGTTAGCGATGAAGAATTTAAAACTATTGATAAAAAAGCTACAATTAGTAATAATAAATTAATTTGTCCACATTGTAATAAAACCACCCCTATATCGAGTATTAGAGGGGATAAAAAGTTAAATGGAGAAACTATTTATGGATTGGAATCCAACAATAATGTTTTTAATAATAAATTATATGCTATACAATATGAAGATAATAATAATGATAGATATTATGTTTCTCCTAATAAAAAAGTGTTAGATCAGGAAAAGAAAATCAAAAAGTTATTGTCTGAAAGATTTGATGAATGGCAAAAAAAAGGTTATATCCCTAAAATGAATATAGAATCAGGTGATAAAACTGATGAACCAATTCGGACTAGGGGTTGGGAATATTGGAATCAACTATTTAACTCTAGACAGTTGTTAATTAATGGATTGTTTTCAAAATATGTTGATGAATTATCAAAAACCAAAAAAGAGTATGCAATTGGAATTTTAGGAATAAATAAAATTAGTAATTTTAATTCTAAATTAAGCAGATGGGCATCTTTAAGAGAACATAACATTGATACTTTTTATAATCAAGCATTAAATCCTTTATATGATTATAGTGCTAGAGCAATGAGCCAATTAAATAATACCTGGAATTTTGATATAAACAATACTTTAATAAAATCTAATAAAAAAGTTAGTTTAAAGAATGCAGAAGAAATAAATTTTGAAAGAGATATATGGATAACTGATCCACCGTATGCTGATGCAGTAAATTATCATGAATTATCAGAGTTTTTTCTTGCTTGGGATAAAAAATTATTAGAAAAAGCTTTTCCGGAATGGTACACTGGATCAAAAAGAGTACTAGCGGTAAAAGGAAAAGGACAATCATTTAATAAAAGCATGGTTAATATATATAAAAATTTAGCTGATAACATGCCTAATAATGGTTATCAAATAGTAATGTTTACTCATCAAGACGTAAAAGTTTGGTCTATATTAACTATGATATTATGGGTATCTGGCTTAAAAGTTAATTCTGCTTGGAATATATCTACCGAAACTAATTCTGGCGGATTAAAAGAAGGTAATTATGTTAAAGGAACTGTATTATTAGTTCTTCAAAAACAAACCTCAGATGATTTTGCTTTTCAGGATGAAGTTTATGATGAAATTCAAATTGAAGTTCAAAAAATGATTGATTCAATGAAGGGAATCGATTATAAAGATATTCCTGATTTTACTGATGCTGATTATCTGCTTGCCTCTTATGCGGCAGCATTAAAGGTATTGACTGGTTATGGAGAGATTGATGGAATAGATCCTGAATATTGGCTTTTTGAAGAAAGAAATGAAGAGAATCCTGTTGAAAAATTGATCAAAAAAGCTCGTGATGTAGCTAACAGCTACCTTATTCCAGAAGAATTTGAAAAAAATCACTGGTTTGAGTTATCGAATGCTGAAAGATTCTTTATTAGA
>NZ_QBLR01000298.1:0-4121 GCF_003070835.1 Halanaerobium sp.
AGCTCCAGATTTTGGAGGGGTTCCCGAGTTGGCCAAAGGGGACGGACTGTAAATCCGTTAGCACAGCTTTCACTGGTTCGAATCCAGTCCCCTCCACCATTTTACAAAATTTACTATAGACAAATAAAATATATATGTTAAAATAATATGTAGTTGCAAGTAACTAGAACAATATAAATATCTTGCGGGTGTAGCTCAGTGGTAGAGCCCTGGCCTTCCAAGCCAGTTGCGAGGGTTCGATCCCCTTCACCCGCTCCAAAACATGGTGGGTATAGCTCAGTTGGTTAGAGCGCCAGATTGTGGTTCTGGAAGTCGTGGGTTCGAATCCCATTACTCACCCCAAAACCTTGGGGCGTAGCCAAGCCGGTAAGGCACTAGACTTTGACTCTAGCATGCGTAGGTTCGAGTCCTGCCGCCCCAGCCAATTTATTATTTTTCAAACAAGGCGCCATAGCCAAGTGGTAAGGCAGAGGACTGCAACTCCTTTACCCCCAGTTCGAATCTGGGTGGCGCCTCCAACTGAATCAGCACCCTTAGCTCAGTTGGATAGAGTGTCTGACTACGAATCAGAAGGTCACAGGTTCGAATCCTGTAGGGTGCACCAGTTAAATAATAGCAATGTTAAGGCTTACAGGCCTTTTTTTATTTTTTGTAAAAATAGTAAGAGTAGCTAAATGTGGACAACATGCAAACAACAGTCTAAAAAAAGATTCCCTTAAATAGATTTAAATAACTATTACTAAGGGAATCTTTTATATCATTACTATAATTATTATTAAATTAGCACCTAACTAATTATTTTTAATTTGATGAAACTTTCCTTTTGATTATCTTCACAATTTCATGAGAAGCTAAGAACATTAAGCCTGCTGCTAAGATTCTTATCCAGTTAGTTAAACTAACAGAAGCAAAACCAAAGAAATTATTAATAACAGGAACATGAGTTACAAATACGGAAGCAACTATAGAAAATAAAATCGAGTATAACATATTTCTATTATTAAAAAAGTTTTTATTAAATAAACTCTTATGTGGGTATCTTCTAGACATTATATTTATCCATTGAGTTACAACTATAGTTAAAAAGGAAATTGTAGTAGCTTCTTTATATAAGATACTGTTGAGATCTATAGAAGCCCCTCCATTAGAAGAAACAAATAAACTAAAATTTATATAACCTAAAGTTCCCATTAATGTTCCGAAAAATACTATTTCTAACATGGAATATTTATTTACAATGTGTTCATCTCGACTTCGCGGTGGAGATATCATAAGTTCTTTTGAACCTGGGTCAAAGGTCAGTGCTGTTAAAGGTAAAATTTCAGCAAGTAAGTCAATTGATAAAATTTGAATAGCTAATATAGGAACAGGATAATTACTAATTGCACCTAATAACAACCCTATTAATACTATTGATAATTCTGCAACGTTTGATGTAAGGGAAGCTAAAATAGTCTTTTTTAAATTATTATATATATTTCTACCTTCTCTAATAGCATCTACCAGAGTAGGGTAACTGTCATCTAATAGTATTAAATCTGAAGCTTCTTTTGAAACATCAGTACCCATCTGTCCCATTGCAACACCTATATGTGCACTTTTAAGAGCTGGTGCATCATTTACTCCGTCTCCTGTAACAGCTACAATTTTCCCTTGTTTTTTAAGAATTTTTACAATTCTTAATTTATCTTCAGGAGAAACTCTGGAAAATATAATAGATGAAGTATTTTTAGTTTCACTATCAAGTTCTTCATCGGATAGCTCAGATAATTCTTTTGAAGTAAATACTTTCAATTGTTCATCTTTAACTTCAAGATTTATTTTAGCACCAATAGCTTTTGCTGTAACAGGATGGTCTCCAGTCATTATATAGGTATCTATGTGAGCAGAATGAGAACTTTCAATTGCTTCCCTAACTCCTTCTTTTGCAGGATCAATCATAGCAACTAATCCAAGGAATACTACATCTCTTTCAATTTCATCAATCACATAATCAGTTTCGTTTTCTCCCAGTTTTCTATATGCGATAGCGATTACCCTAAGAGCCATTTTTGAATATTTTTCATTTAAATCCATTAGATTTTTCTTATGTTCTTCTGTTATTTCTACTTCTTTACCATTCTCATAGATATGCTTAGAAATAGATAAAAGACTATCAATAGCTCCTTTCATTGTAAGCACTCTGCTATCTCCAAAATCTCTTATAGAACTCATTCTTTTACGCTCAGAATCAAAACTAAATTCATGTATTTCAGGATTTTCTTCATCTTCATTAGGAGAACGAGTACCTAATTTTGTAGATAAAGTTATTAAAGCAGCTTCTGTAGGATCACCAATAGCATACCATCCAGAATGTTTTTCATCAGGTTCGTGAATCTCGGCGTTAGATGCCATAGTTGCTGCATCAAACATTATTTCCAATTCATCTATTTGTTCCTTAGTAAGTTTTTCTTCGTTTTCATTTACTATATCACCTTTAGGCTCGTAACCAAGACCAGTTATTTCATATTCTTGATTATCAAACCAAACTTTCTGTACAGTCATTTCATTTTTAGTTAGAGTTCCCGTTTTATCGGTTGCTATTACATTAGTAGAACCTAAAGTCTCTACAGATGCTAATTTTTTTACTACAGCATTTTTTACAGCTAATCTTTTAACTCCTTGAGATAATGCTACGGTAGTCTGCATTGGTAGGGCCTGTGGAACAACTGCAACAGCTATTCCCAAACCGTAAATTAAAGCAAAGTTAATACCTAAATCTCTATATAAACTTAATCCAAACAAACTCAAGCCTATAATAACTGCAAAAATAGAAATTTTATTAGCAACTGAGGTCATTTCTTCCTGAAGAGGAGATTTAGATCTGTCTGTCTCTTGAGTCATAGAAGCAATTTTACCCATTTCTGTATCCATACCAGTAGCGACAACAACACCTTTAGCAGATCCTGAAGCTACATTTGTACCAAGATAGGCCATATTATCTCTATCACCTAAAGGTGCTTCTCCTTCTATATGATTACTATGTTTTTCTTGAGGCATAGATTCTCCAGTTAAAGAAACTTCTACCATTCTTAAGTTAAAGGTTTCTATTAATCTTAGATCAGCAGGTATTTTATCTCCTTCCTCCAAGCTCACTATATCTCCTACAACTAATTCTGTTTGGTCTGTTTCGCTCATTTCTCCATCTCGAATTACTTTAGAAGGGGATTTAATTAGTTCGTTAAGGGAATCCATTATTTTTTCAGCTTTGTACTCTTGATATAAACCTATAATAGAATTAATAATTGCTATTACAATCATAATGCTTCCGTCAATATAATTCCCAATAATTAAAGAAAGTGCTGCTGCAACTAAAAGAAGTATGACAAGTACATCTTTAAACTGATTTAAAAAAAGTACAGCAAGAGAAGTTGTTTTTTTGCCAGTAAGTTGATTTTTCCCATATTTACCAAGTCTTTCTTTTGCTTTATCTTTAGAAAGACCTTTTTCTGAAGTTTCCAATTCTTCGAATATTTCTACAACTTTCTTCTTGTAATATTTTTTGTTTTCCATAAAAGCTCCTTTCTGATATGTTTTGTGAATTTTCATATATTTATTATAACACCAATTACCTATATAAAACAGGTCGTTGTAACACTTATATTAATATATACCCTTATATATAATATGTAGACAAAAAATCTGCTGGAAAAACTTTAGAAAAAACCAAGAAAGTTGTTGACTTTACTCTTAAGGTGTTGTTATAATATAAAAGCATTAAAAATTGATTCGGGGCGTAGCGCAGTTTGGTAGCGCATCTGGTTTGGGACCAGAGGGCCGCGGGTTCAAATCCTGCCGCCCCGACCATTTATAATCACCAGAGGTAAGCATAAATAAAACACTCTAAACATTCGGAGTTTTTTTGTTTGTAAAAATCCAAAATTAATATGAATTTATCATTGACAATTAAGGATATAAAACTTATAATATAAAATGCATCATCTAATGAAGGGAAAGAAAATTCTCTTTCGAAAAAAAGCCGAAAAAAAAGCGAAAAAAGTACTTGACACAAGAGGCTAATGATGATAACCTAATAGAGTCGCTAAAGAGAGAAGCGGCAAAGAACATAGACAATAGAATAA
>NZ_QBLR01000299.1:0-4115 GCF_003070835.1 Halanaerobium sp.
TAAGTTGTATATGATAATTTAAAAGTGACCCAGGAAAATAAGGCTTGCAACACAGGAAGTTTACTGATTAGAGAAAAACCACTTCAAACCCTACTTTTGTGAAGATTTAGATTTATTTTTTTATTTTTTTCGATTAAAAAGACAATGCCAGATAAAATAATCACCACATATATTAATGATATAGATTTGTAATAGAAGTTTTACCAACTTCTCTAGCATATACTTGGACTTCACGCAATTCTCTATTTGAAGAAGATGAAAATATTGTTTTTGGTGATTTTGACTTTAATTCACCCCAGAGTCTGGTCGAAGAACTTGAACAGGGCTGGGCTGGCAAATTCAAATCACATATTTTTAATAATATTGATGAATATAAATTTGCTGACATGTATTTTGAAGATAATGGTATATCAACTTTTTAAACGATAGATTAGAGAATATCAATAGCAAAACACTGCTGGATTTTATCTTTCTGAAAACAGGGAGTTATTTCCTGTCCTATGGGTAAGAAACCAGATAAAGATAAATACTTAGAAAGCAGCGATACCTATGCAGACAGGTTTAAAAAAGAAGACTGTAAAGACTATAAATTCAGATCAAAGTGTACTGAAAAGATCACAGGAACTTGATAAATCCAAAGTAACAGGACTGGTTAAAGCTAAATCAGCAGTCTGTATAAAATGATCGGCTACAACTTAAAACAGCTGGTCAGGGCATTGAAAATGAAATCAAAATCGGAAATATGCACATAAAAGGTGCACTCCAGGTTCAAATATATACTTCTGGAATAATATCTTTTCAGATATCACCGGACAGATGTCCTAATACCAATATTTAATTTTTTAGATTTTTATTTTTTGAATTATTTTAGACTTTTCGCAGTGCAATCATAAATTGTTTAGATATTTAGAGCTATTAGTAAAAAAGGAATTTATAAGGTGCTTATTGAAATAATTAAATAAGAGTCAAAAAAATTATAGCGAGATTAGTAATAATAATTAATATTTTATCATATTTGTACTTGTAACTTATATGAAGATAAGAAAAACAAATAATTTTGGGAGGTACATATATTTTATGAATAGGGAAATTCAAGATATCGAAAAAGAACTGCAGGAAGAAGGAAGATTTTTAGTAGATAATTTTGGGGTCGATATGGGTAATATTTCATATATACTTTTAGGGCCCTTAATTTTTCTTATTATATTTCTGCTGCCTATTCCTGGTTTAGACTGGCAAGCACGAGGTGGATTAGGTATTTTGATTTGGATGGCTTTCTGGTGGACAAGCGGTCATATTGCAGTCGCAATCACAGCTTTAGTTCCAATTTTTGTAACCACATTTATACCTATAGCACCAGTTGGAGAGATAGTAAGAGTATTTAGCCATAGAATAGTATTTTTAATTGTCGGAAGCTGTGCTATGGGAGCAGCCTGGCAGAGATGGGGTATTGCGAAAAGACTATCACTCAAGATACTTTCTTTTTTTGGGAATAGTGCTCGCAAACAAATATGGGCCTGGTTTTTAATTTCTGCATTATTAAGCTCAATTATTGCTGATACTGTAACTGCAGCAGTATTTGTACCAGTAGCTGTTACACTTCTGAATTATTTAGGTTTTGATTCAAATGCAAAAAGATGGAATAATAAGGCAGCCACAAATATTTTGCTGGCAATTGCCTGGGGAGCATCCATTGGAAGTCTTCCTACTCCTTTAGGTGGTGGACAAAATTTATTAATTTATGAATTTTTAAATGAAGCTGTGGGCAGAAAAATATATTTTTATGAATGGACATTGCGAATGCTTCCTTTTACTCTTATGTTTATTCCATTTATCGGTTTTTACATAAGTCATATTTTACAATCTGAAGACGTTAAATTACCCGGCTCTAAAGAAATATATCAAAAAGAGTTAGATAAAATGGGAAAAATGAAAAAGGGGGAAATATATTCTGCTCTTGTCTTTGTTTTAGCAGTTGCTTCAGCTTTTTTAGAACCTCTTTATTCTAATTTGTTACCATTTTTAGATCCAGCTTTTGTGTTCTTTAGCCTTGCATTTTTGCTATTTTTTATACCAACTGAAGAAAAAGAAAATGTATTATCAATAAAAAGTATGGGTTATTTTCCTATAACGGTAATGATAGTTTGGCCAAGTGCTTTAGCTTTAGCAAAGGTGTTAGAATTTTCTGGTCTGGCAGAAATCATCGGTAATAATCTCAGCTTCTTTGCAAGTGGATATGGCATTTTTACTTTTCTTATTTTTGGAGGAGTAACAGCTTTACTTACAAATATTTCTACAAACACAGCGTCTGCAGCTTTGCTTTTGCCAGTAATAATTCAGCTTTTTATATCTAAAGGATTAAATCCAGTCCCAATAATATTACTTTTAACTGTTTCTGTTAATTTATCTTTTGCTATAGCTTCAGGTAATGGTTGTCTTGCAGTAAGTGCAGGTTATGGTGTTAATTTAAAAACAATGTTTAAGCATGGGGTAATTATTGCTATAATTGGATTTATTCTTTCAACCGGACTTGCTTATATTTTAGATCAATTTTTACCCTGGTGGGGAGTACTTTAAATTATTAAATGTAATAGCAAATATTTTTTGTTACGGACTAAGTATTAAAAAGTTTTTGAAATCAAATATCAGGATTTTGATAGGATTCACCCTAAAACAAAGAAAAACCCGCTTCTCGGCGGGTTTTTTAAAATGGGCGTTAGCCCTTAATATTCAATGGCGGAGAGACTGGGACTCGAACCCAGACACCTTTCGGCTTCACCGGATTTCAAGTCCGTACTGGGCTTTGTTAGTTAGTATCAGGTATTGCCAACTATTCTGCTAAAACAGTGATTTGAGGTGGTTTTTGTCTAATAATTTATCAGCTAGTATCAGCTGTTATCAGATTTTTTGTTAGGATTGTGTCAGGATTTATTCAAATAGTTTAAATACTAATATACTTAAATTAGATATACTTTTTGGAATTTCAATATTAAGATTTATATTATTAAAAATTTTTTTGAAGTTCTCATCATTATATTTATTTATTATAAAATCAGCAAGTTCTAGATTTTGGAAATTACTATTTCTTCCGTTATATGCTACACATTTCATTCCAGCATTTTTAGCAGCTTTTATACCATTTTCAGAATCTTCTACTACAATACAGTTTTTGGGATTTGTATTTAAAGCATTTGCTGCTTGTAAAAATATTTCTAGATTTGGTTTGCCATTATTGATTTTGTTTATATCAATAAATTCTTCCATATATTTATTTAAGTTAAGTTTTTGATAAACATATTTAATTATTCTTGGAAAACCTGAGGAACCAATTATCATTTTTTTATTAATTTTAGAAAGTTTTTTTACCAAAACTCCAGTCCATCTATTATTTGAATATCATTTTCTTTTAAGCTTAGATAAAAATTTTCAATATGTTCTTTAATTATATTTTCCAGATTGTTTCCCTTTGATATATTTTGATTTTTATCACATTTATCTCCCCATACTACTTATTTGAATTGTTTTTAAAAATTAAATATTAAGTTCTATTTTAAAACCTAAGTCCTCTCCTATTTCCTGTCCCTTACCGCTTAAATTAAAGTGGTCAAGTCCGATTACCAGTCCGTCTCTAACCTACAAGCTTATACCAACTGTTTGTTACTCCAGCTTCGATAGCAACTCTCATTTTGACTTCAGATAGCTCGCGTTCTGCTGCATATATTTCCAGCTTTCTTTTTCCGGTACTGACATACATTAGTTAGTGTAAAATAAAAGTGGGTTTTAAGAATTGATTTGAATAAATAGGCAGGAATTTTAATATAAATAAAGAAGGAGCCTCACAAGGACAAAAATCAAAGAAAGGAGTGAGGCCCCTTGGAACTTGATTTAAGAATATTACAAAATAAGACTAATTTCAAGGATGTAGAGAAAGAAATTTTTAGAATTGTATGTAAAGAAGCTAGAAAAAGATTTAAAAAGATCTTAGAGGAAATTGATCAGGCTATCATGGAAAACAGAGATAAAGATAAATTCAAACTTAAAGATATCAAAGAAAGAACTATTGATACTCTTTTTGGTGAAGTGACTATCAAAAGGAGATACTACCAAGATTCCAA
>NZ_QBLR01000300.1:0-4081 GCF_003070835.1 Halanaerobium sp.
ATTATTAACTGAACCGAGCCGGAAGACCTGCCTTTATTTATAAACACCATAAACTCACGGGTCATGAGGGGGTGTTGAGCAGATTTTATTTAATAAACTGCTGGCAGCAGCTAAATTATTTAAGACTTTTAGATAGTATGCAAAAGACTGCAGCTTATTTCAGCTTAAGAATAACGAGTTAATTTTAAATAAAATTCTGACAACTAACTTAAATTATTAATCCCTTTCGTGCAGAGCCTGTGCGGAGGGATTTTTTTAGTTTACATAAGTTTTGAAAATAAAATTAGAAATAAGCAGGACTATTTAAAGCAGCAGAGAAATAATTAAATATATAGCAAACACAAGTTCGAAAAAGGAGGAATTATGAATTTAGATTATGTAAAAAAACGTGACGGAAAAAAGGTAGAATTTAAATCAGAAAAGATTGAAAATGCTGTAGAAAAAGCAGCTGCAGCAGTGGATCAGGCTGATCCTAAAATTGCTGCCGAGATAACAGCTGAGGTATTATCCTATTTAAAAATATTTTTTAAAAATGGTGGTACTGTAGAGGTAGAACAGATTCAGGATCTGGTGGAAAAGGTTTTAATTGAAAAGGGATATGCCGAAATTGCAAAAGCCTATATTCTTTACCGGGAACAGCACAGCAAACTCAGGGACAGCAAAAAGCTTTTTGCAGATGCTGTAAACATTATGGATGATTATTTAGACCGCAGTGACTGGAAAGTAAATGAAAATTCTAATATGAGTTACTCCCTCCAGGGCTTAAATAATTATATTGCTTCTGAGGTAACTGGTCAGTACTGGCTGCAGGAGATATATCCCAAAGAAACTGCCGAGCTGCACAGCGGTGGTGATTTACATATCCATGATCTGGGTAATTTGAGTGTTTACTGCTGCGGCTGGGATTTAGAAGAGCTTTTGAGAAGCGGCTTTAGAGGGGTTCCAACTAAAATTGAAAGTGCCCCGCCAAAACATTTGAAGACAGCACTCGGGCAAATTGTAAATTTTTTCTATACACTCCAGGGTGAGAGCGCCGGAGCCCAGGCTTTTTCCAACTTTGACACTTATCTGGCTCCATTTATAGCCTATGATGGCCTTAATTATGAGGAAGTTAAGCAGGCGATGCAGGAATTTTTATTTAATATGAATGTTCCGACACGGGTAGGATTTCAGACTCCCTTTACAAATATTACCATGGACCTTGAAGTTCCCAGTTATTTAGAAGACCAGGCAGTTATAATTGGCGGTCATTATCAGGAAAAATGCTATGGTGAATTTCAAGAGGAGATGGATATGCTCAACCGAGCCTTTGCCGAGCTGATGATGGAGGGTGATGCCAAGGGCAGAATGTTTTCCTTTCCGATTCCAACTTACAACATAACTGAGGATTTTGAATGGGAAAATGAAAAGTTGGATCCGGTCTGGCAGATGACAGCTAAATTCGGGATACCATATTTTTGTTTGAGTGAAAATACATTCATCATAACTGATAAAGGATCCAAACAATTAAAAAATATTAATATCAATAAAGATAAAGTTTTAGGTGATGATGGTAATTTTTATAGAATAATTAATTTATTTAAAAATGAGCATAAAGAGTATATTAAAATAATTACCGAAAAACAACAAAAAATTGAATGTTCTAAGAATCATAAATTTCCTACAGATAATGGTTTAAAAAAAGCTGAAAACTTATCACTCAATGATAGGTTGCAGGAATATGGTAAACAAATTGTTTTTGAAAATGGGTTTATATTATCATATGAGAATCATCATCTTTTTGATATAATTGATAAATCAGGGGAAAAGATAAGATTTGAAAAAATAACTAAAAATAAAATTGATGATTTTTATTGTTTAAGAATTAGAAATAGAGAAAGAAAAAAGATTGACAAATTTAATTATGAACCCAATAGGTTTCAAACTACGTTAAAAGATATAAGAATTCCCCAAAAATTAGATAAAGAAATATTTGAGATGATCGGTCAATTGTTAGGAGATGGCTATTTATCAAAGACTAAAAACTCTATTCGTTTAACAAGTAATGATAGTGAAATTATAGATTTTTTTGTAAAGACCATCAATAATAAATTTGATTTAGATAGTTCAATTTCTAAAGCTGGAAACAGTGAGACATGTCTGGATGTAACTGTAAATTCAAAAATTTTAAAAGAATTTTTGAAACATATAGGATTAAAATTTGGAAGAGGAGATGAAAAAGAGATACCCCAAATTATATATAAAAGAAATGAAGAAGAAATTGGCGCACTATTAAGAGGACTATTTGATACTGATGGATCTATTTCAATAAATAATAGTGGAAATCCTATTATTACCCTTACTCTTAAAAATAGAAAGTTATTACAGCAGGTATTAGAACTTTTAATGTTTCTTGGAATAGCAGCATATTATAAGACTTCAAGAAAAAAATATGGAGAGATTAGAATTCATGGAGAAAAAAATATAAAAATTTTTAAAGATAAAATTGGATTTTCAATAACAAGAAAAGCCTGCAGGTTAATAGCAAAAGATAGTAACAAACCTAATTTAGGAGATAAGATCATAACTAAAAAACAGTCATTAAACGAGTTTGGTAAAGACTTTCGTCAATATAAGGAAAAAGATATATTTAGAGTAAAAAAAGATACAGATGGAATATATTTATTTGTAAATAAAATTAAAGAAACAAATAATTATGTAGAAATAAAAAGTTTAACAAATATAAAAAAAGAAATATCAACTGTTGACATTCATGTTAATAGTGAAAATCATTTATTTACATTAAAAAATAATGTGGTTGTTCATAATTCCAATTTTATCAATTCGGATATGGATCCAGAGGATGCAAGGAGTATGTGCTGCAGATTGCGCCTGGATAACAAAGAGCTTCGTAAAAGGGGTGGTGGCTTATTTGGTGCTAATCCTCTAACAGGGAGCATAGGCGTGGTAACTCTAAATATGCCCCGCATTGGTTATCAGGCTCAAGATAAGGAAGAATTTATGCAGCAAGTCTATTATCTGATGGACCAGGCAAAAGAAAGCTTAGAAGTTAAGCGTAAAGTTTTAGAAACCTTAACTGAGCAGGGATTATACCCCTACGCAAAATTTTATTTGAGAGATATTAAGAAACGCTTTGATCAGTACTGGAAAAACCACTTTAATACAATTGGGCTCAATGGAATGAACGAAGCTCTGCTCAATTTTATGGGTAAGGATATTTCTACTCCCGAAGGACAGCAGTTTTCTGAGCAAGTAATGGGTAAAATGAGAGAGCGCCTGCAGCAGTATCAGGAAGAAACAGATAATATGTATAATCTGGAAGCAACTCCAGCTGAGGGAACCGCCTATCGTTTTGCCCGTCTGGATCGAGAAAAGTTTGGAGATCAGATAATTGCTGCCAATCAGGAGCGGGTAGTTAAAGAAGATGCAGATCCCTATTACACCAACTCAACTCAGCTGCCAGTTGGTTTAACTGATGATATTTTTACAGCTTTAGAGCTGCAGGATGAACTGCAGTCACTTTATACGGGAGGGTGTATTGAAAAAGGTAATAAGGTTTTAACAAATAAAGGTGCAATTAGAATTGAAGAAATTGTTAGAGATTATGAAAATTTAAAACCAATTAAGGCTTTAAGTTATAATGCAAAAGAGGACAGATCAGAATGGGATTTAATTACAGATGCTATGTCAATAGATGTCAGTAAAAATAATAAGATAAGAGTTATTGCTGAAAAAGGTCTTGATATAACTACAAGTGACTGGCATCCATTTTTCGTATTAGAGAAAATATCAGTTAAAGATAAATGTCCAGTTTGTGGAGAAAAGGTTAAGGGAACAAAGTCGTTTTCAACCCATATAAGGTATAATCCTGAATGTAGAAAAAAATATAAAACAATGTTTAAATTTAAAGTTGTAGAAAAAAGAGCCGATGAACTAAATGTTGGAGATTATATACTTCAAAATAGTGAAAATTTATATCCCGAAAAAGAATCTTTGCTAGACAATGATTTAATGTGGCTTTTTGGATATTTTATTGGAGATGGCTCAATTAGTGAATATGAAGACAATCGTGGTGGTAACC
>NZ_QBLR01000301.1:0-4073 GCF_003070835.1 Halanaerobium sp.
CTTAAGTATTTTTATATCCACTAAAAGAAGGGTTTAACTAAAATATTAGTTCAAAAATATTTAATCTTTAACTATGAAACCTCCCACTTTTGTGAGAGGTTTTTTGCTTTCTAATTATATATATTTAAATCCTGGCAGCAATTCTTCCTCCAGTGATTTTTTGGAGAAGATCCTTTTTGTTTTATCTTTAACTTTATTCTTAGCTTTTTCTTCAACTTTATTTTTGGATTTATCAGTTTCTTTCCAGCCGCGAATATAAGTCTTCTCAAAATCAAAGTATAATTTTACTGAACCCGTCTCGCCATGCCTATTCTTATCTATAATTAATTCCATTTGATCATTATCCTTGAGATTTCTCTTCTCAAGCTGCTCATCATTCAAACCATAATCGGCCCTATCCAGTAAAGTTACCAAATGAGCATCATTCGCGAGAGATTGGGACCACTTAAGATTCTGCTTTGTTGGCTTTCCTTTGCCGCTATCATTTAATTGAGAGAGTATAGATATAGCTATCTTAGATTTTGAAGCCAAAACTCTGATTGAGCCCATTATATTTTTTAGTGCGTTTGTGAAGTTATTGTAACTATCTGCAGAATCTATATTATGAATATGGTCAAGGTATATCAAGTCAATCTTATGCTTTGCATTGATCACAGACATGTTTATTAGCTGTGATTTTATATCCTCTACGGTATTTTTGCTTCTCATATCAATGATATGATTTTCGAATTTATATTTCTTTAGGTCTTCAACAACTTCATCTATAGCTGCTCTTTTATCCTTATCCTTACAGTTATAGCCCATATCAATCCAGTCTTTAGCAGTTAGCTCATAATTTTTAAATTTAGAGTCATGAGTTGAGTGGATAGTTAAAATCTTTTCTAAAATATCGTTCTTATCTTCTTCAAAGCTTAAGTAATAGACATTGTAACCGTTAATTATCTGATTATAAAACCTTGTAATTGCATAAACTGACTTTCCCATACCAGTCTTAGCCCCTATAATTTCTATGTACCCGTTTTTTATGCCTTTATTTAAGTATTTTTTGTCGTACTCATCTATATATGTAGGAATTCTATTTCCTGCTGCAGCTTCTTTTCTCTGTGCTTCAACTATATCTTTTAATCCCTTATTATTGATTTCATCTCGAAAAATGAAGTTAAAACCGTCCTTAAAAATATCACCAGGATCATAAACTTTACCATCTTTAATAGCATTATTTACATTATCCTGTATTTGATTTAGTTCTTCCCTGACCTTCATTAGATGACTCTGGTTTTTAAATTCATCTATGTAGTGCCTTGCTTCCTGATCCATATTTATGTCGGGATTTAAAATTTTATTTAGCTTGTTTTTAATAAGCTCTCTTGCCCTATCACTCTGGCTGCTGTTACCCTTTAAAATTGAAGATAACTCACTTTTACTGATCTTACCCAGTATATTTTCTATCGGCTGCTCTTTTTTATAAATTTCATAAGCAATATCTGGGTCAATAGCCAATTCCTTTATTTGAGGGGTTCTTTTTTTATCTGAAATGATTTCTTTGCTTTTTGAGAAGACCAATTTATCAATTCTATTAGAAAAATCACCTTCGTTTATAGTTTTAAAAATAACTTCTCTGTCATTATAATCTTTTGAATTACTCTCTAGATCTAAGAACTTTGCTAATATTATGCTTCTCAACTCATTATAACTATAACTATAATTCAAGCTTATTCCCCTCCCTTGAATTCAATATTGTATTTTTCTCTTATTTTTTCAGGGATATCTTTTTCGGATCTGGTTTTAGCTGCTACAATAGTGTCTTCACCCTTAGAATAAAAAGGAACATAGTATGTATTTGCTTCACCACTGTTTTTTTCTTTGTCTATCAACCCTAATTCTTCAATTAAATCACAGTGGGTTTTTACATTAGCTGCAGTGATCCCTAAATCTTTTCCAATTTCACTGTGAGAAATATTTAATTCCCTTACTCCAAAATAAGCGATGTTATTTTGTTGATGCCTGAATTTGTTGTAAAAGTTAAATAATAAATATATATATGTATTAAGGCCTTTATTACTATCGGTACTTTCCAGCCAATGGAGTATTTTAACCAGGGGAATGCTCCTGAAATCTTTGCACTGCCTCCCAAAGTTATATTTAAATTCCCTATTTTTATGGGAGCCGTTAACAGTTATTAGTTTTAATTCTTCTAATTTTTTTACATGAGATGATATATTTGATGTTGTCTTAGCAATATTAAACTTAGTGCCTTGAAAATCCATAGTATTAAGTTCCTTATTAGTTAGCTTTTCCTTATTTTTCTCCTTGTCATAAATCCAGATGTTAATTAAAAGCAACAGCTGTTGAGGAGTTAAATCCCAGAGTTTATTCAAATTTTCAGTTTTAATCCTGAAAAAATACATGTGGTTATAGTGTTTAAGGCAGGGATCGTGATATAAACTTCTAAAAAACAGATCTTTTTCTTCCAATGAAATCACCTTCCTGAAATTAGTTTAATTAACCAAATAATGTTTAAAGCACATAATATATTATATACAAGAATTGGTTTACATTCAACTACAATAATAGTATGTTTTTGTAAAAAAGATTAATGGTTATTAGATATTTGTATATTTAAATTAAGTGGTAGTATTAATTAAAATTAGATGTCAAACCCCTATTAACGCTTACTATGATTGAGCTTATAAAGAATCTGTATAGAAATTAATATATAGAATAACATTTATATAGAAATTATAGATATATAAATGTTATGTTATAAATTTATGTAGGAAAGATAAATTATTTAAGTTAAGAAGTTATGATTAAGGGAAAGAAGATAAAGAAGTTGTGGAAGAGGATGAAAGTTAAGAGAATGCTTAAAAGTTACATAAATAAAAGAATGTAAGGAGAGGAAAAGTAAAGTTTTTATTAGTTAAAAATCAGCCATTGTACCACTTCCAATCTTCGAGTGTCAATAAGATCGTTTGACACTCTTCGATCTCCGTGGTGTGTTGGCGTTGCTTTTTTTTATTTTGTTTTGTGGTTTTGTTTTATTCTGCATAAGAGTAGTTGTATTAAGCTGATGGTAATATTCGCTTTGAAAGAAGAAAGGAAGAGAAATTATAAATGTTATGTTTTAAGCTACTGACAACATTCAGTCATTGAGAAGCTAATACTAGTAGTTATATTTAAAATTTATTTTTTTGTAATATTTATTTAAGGTGGTCAACGGAAGGGGGAGGAAAGTTAAAAAGTTAAGCTTATAAATATAATGATAGGTTAGAAGCTGGAAAGTGGAATATGAGGTTAGCATCTAAGAAAATCGTTTGTACCCCAAAATAAAATTTGGTGGGGGCACAAACGATTTTTGTCGTTTTAAAGATAAAAACCTTTTTAAATAAATAATTTTCAATTAAATAATGAAAATAAAATTTTTTGATTATATATTTTTGAAAATAACTTAAGGAGTGATTGTTGTGGCTAAATACTTTAAGGTAAATCTCAATTATGGACATCAGGGTGCAGGAAAGCGTCATGAGAGCAATCGTTATCTTCGTATGAGCAGCAATGCAAACTATATTGATGTGATGGATCTAGCAAAAAGGATGCCAGGGGTTAAAAAAGGTATGAAAGCATGTAATGAAATTGTTGAGATAAGCAGGAGTGAGTATTTAAAGGGGAAGAAGCGTAAGGAGGAAGATTTCTTCATAAAGCAGCTGAAGAATCCTGCCTTAAGACATTAAACCACAGTTTGTGAATTTTTTATTATTATAAAAGGGGGAGATATAGTTGAAATGTAGATATTGCGATTTTTTTAATGGTGAAGAGTGTGTTTGTCCAGAAGTGTCATATGAGTTTCTGGATGATTATGATTGGAATTTTGATGCTCTACCGTTTTTCTGCTACTACTTTACACCGACCAAACACATAATTGAAGTCCTAGAAGTTGAAACTTCAAACATGGATAAGGCAGATAGCATTACCGTGAGAATGGGATTTGTGATCATGAAGGTCCCAATATTCAAGGACAAAGGTAATTACTACTGTGTCCTCCAGGGAGAGAAGACTAGCAAGAATGGCAATAA
>NZ_QBLR01000302.1:0-4063 GCF_003070835.1 Halanaerobium sp.
AAAGAAGATAATTATACTTGCATTTAGCATAATGTTTATGAATGGAATTGTTAATAATATCAGAGGTCAAGTTGGCCCATATATTATGGATGATTTTGGTCTCAACTACAGCCGACTTGGTTTTTTGCTGTCATTTATATCAATTGGCTCAATGCTGGTATACTTTGTAAGTGGTAAATTAATCGAAAAATTTGGACTGATAAAAATACTCTTCTATGGAATAATTCATAATATATTGGCCTTAACAATTGTTTTTCTATCAGCGAACTATTATACTTTAATATTTGGACTTTTTTTGGTTGGTTCTGGTATTACCCTTTTAAGTATTGCTGCTATTAATCTCACCTCAATTTCTTACAGCAAAAAGAGAGGAAAGATGATCAACCTGCTTCATTTATTTTATGGAGCTGGTGGTATTATTGCTCCTTATTTCGTAACTTCAGTTATTAAGCTCGGTTTCAGCTGGAATTATTCATTTTTGTTTTCAATTGCTTTATTAATAATTATCTTTTTTGAATTCAACTCAGCTTCACTGCCGGATATCGAGAGCAGTGGTAAAAAAATAATGAAAACAACTTCAGAGCTGCTTAAGGATAAAAAGGTAATTTTATTTTCTCTAATCGTATTTTTTCAGGTGGGAGTAGAATTTTCGATTGTGACCTGGCTGGCCCCCTTTTTAAGAGATGCTCAGTCAAGATCTGATCTAACAGTTAGTTTCTATTTATCCCTCTTTTTTATCTGCTTTACTGCAGGCAGATTTGCGGCCAGTATTATAGTTGAAAAAATTGGTTATTACAATTTTATGATCATTTCGGGATCACTGGCAGCTTCTTTAATTTCTACAGCCCTAATTGGCGGCTATAACTTTACAATTCTAATTCCAATTTCCGGACTATTTCTGGCAGGTCAGGTGCCAACACTGCAGGCAGCAATTTTAGATAGTTTTGACAGCAGTGGTATTAAAGTGGTAGGTTTTGCTCAGACTGCCGGGATGTTTGGTTTAACTGTGCTTTCCAACTGGGTGGTTGGATTTATCAATGATTTTATTGCAATTGAGGCGGGCTTTATCTTTCTGGTTATTATTCTGGGAGCAGCAATTTTAATTACATATTATCTAAAAATGATTACTCAAAATAAGGCAGCTGAATTATAATATTTAATCTAAAATAGATAAAGGATGATTTTAATGACAGAAAAATGGTGGCATGATTCAGTAATTTATCAGATTTATCCAAAGAGTTTTAATGACAGCAATAGTGATGGCATTGGTGATTTGCGGGGTATTATAGAAAAACTTGATTATTTAAATCGGCTGGGAATAGATCTAATCTGGCTCAGTCCGGTGTTTTCTTCCCCGATGAAGGATAACGGTTATGATATTGATGACTATTATGCCATTGCAGAGCAGTTTGGCTCAATGGAGGAGATGGAAGAATTGATAGCTGAGGCTGACAAAAGAGGTATAGGGATTATGATGGATTTAGTAATTAATCACAGTTCTGATCAGCACCGGTGGTTTAAGGAATCCAGAAAATCTAAAGCTAGTCCAAAAAGAGATTACTATATCTGGAAGGATCCAAAGGCAGATGGCAGCCCACCTACAAACTGGCGCTCAATTTTTGGGGGCTCAGCCTGGACCTATGATCAGCATACTAAACAGTATTATTTACATACCTTTGCTAAAGAACAGCCTGATTTAAACTGGGAAAATAAAAAGCTGCGGCAGGAATTATATCAGCTGGTAAACTGGTGGCTGGAGAAGGGACTGGCCGGGTTTAGAATAGATGCAATCAGCTACATAAAAAAGAGTAGATTTAAAGATCAAAAAGTCAATGGTCCTGACGGACTGGGCAGCATTTTTGAGGCTTCTGCCAATCAGCCGGGGATTTTAGATTTATTAAATGAATTAAAGGCAGAGACTTTTTCCAACTATCAGATTCTAACTGTGGCAGAATTATATGCAGAAGATAACAAAAGGATGCAGGAGTTTGCCGGTGATGACGGCCCCTTTGATCTGGTCTTTGATTTCCGCCATGTTGATTTAGATTTAAGTGAGGGCAGTGAGTGGTTTAAGGAAAGAGACTGGGATCTAGTTGAGCTAAAAGAGCGCTTAAATGAGATTCAAAAAACTTATGCTGATGACAGGAGAGCTGCTATTTTTTGGGAGAATCACGACCAGCCCCGTTCTCTAAATAAGTATTTAAGTGAAGCTGAAATCAATGATTATTCAATTAAGATGCTGGCAGCTGTTTTTATGCTGCAGCGGGGAATCCCCTTTATCTACCAGGGGCAGGAAATTGGAATGAGCAATGTTAAATTTGAAAATATTGATGATTATCAGGATCTGGCAACCCACGGTTTATATCAGGAAGCCTTAAAGGCAGGTTATGACAAAGAAGAAGTGATGGAGGTTGTCTGGAGAAGAAGCAGGGACAACAGTCGGACCCCAATGCAGTGGTCTGATGCTGAAAATGCAGGCTTTTCTAAAGCTGAGCCCTGGCTCAAAGTTAATCCCAATTATCAGGAAATTAACGTAGAAGAAAATCTAAAAAATGATAATTCTATCTTTTATTTTTATAAAGAACTGATCAAGCTCAGAAAAAACAGCCCCTATCAGGAAATAATTGTTGATGGCAAATATCAGCCTCTTTTAGAATCAGATCCAAATCTGATAGCCTATCTCAGAGAAAAAGAAGGAGAGAAGCTGCTTTTAGCTGCTAATTTTAAAAATAAAGAGGTTGAGATCAATTTAGACTATCAGGTTGCAGAAATTATTTTAAGTAATTATCCTGAATTCGATTACCGAGCTTTAAAAGGTAAAAAAATCGATTATCAGTTAAGTCCCTTTGAAACAATTCTACTTAAAGTTAAATAATTTAAAAAAGACTGCTGAATATTATAGTTCAGCAGTCTTTACAATTTCTATTGAGTTTAGCTTAAGCGGCAAAACCCTGCTTAATTTTTATTTCTTGAGCAGAGTTTTGATAGGAATTTTCTCTTTTATTAAGCAGATATTTATTTTCAAATTTTGAATCCTCATTTTTCTTTATTTCAGTTGAATCCTCATTTTCTTTTTCCTCACCACTGAATTCTTTTTGATTTAATTCAGCCTGTGCTTCCATCTTCATCCGGGTTGCCTTAGCTGCAATCTGCATGTCAGCTCCCGAAGGCTGGGCAGGTGCCATAGCAGCTCTTTTAATTTGATCTGCTTTTTTAACAGTTTCTTCCGGTGTTTTGGCGGGAGAAGTTTCAATATCTACCGATCCACCAACAGCATAGCGTTTGTTGTCCGGACCAGTTGTATAACTATAAGAGGCTGAGCCGGCATACTGTCCACCTGCCGACTGATGAGCCATTTCATGAGCACGAACTTCTCGATCTCTGCGCTTTAACTTCTCTATTTCCCGCTGTTCAGCTTTGCTGAATTCATTTTCTGTTGAATTTTCATTTTTATTTTCATAGTTTTGATTCTGCCCCTCGGCAGAACTTGAGGAATTATCCACAGCATTATCAAAACTATTATTTTGACTACTTTTATCTTCAGAAGTGTTGATTCCTATATCAATATCTTTTGACTGAGAGTTGCTGTTATTAATATCTGATTTAATAGCCCAACCAGGAACCGGCTGGCTGTTAAGTGCTGAAAGTGCTAACATTTAGCTCACCCCTCTAATCTCTTTTCCTTATTATACTATATTTATAATTTTCAAGCAACTAAATCAGCTAATTTAAGAAAAATAATAAAATCCCCTCTAAAAATGCTTTACAGAATCTCAAAATAGTGCTATAATTAACTTAGTTAATTTAATAAATTAACAAAGAAACGGGTGTGAGAAAAATGGAAAAAGGCAGCTTTAAAAACATGAAAAAACAAAATCAAAAAAACATACTTACTTTAATTAAAAATGAGGATGGTATTTCCAGGGCGCAGATAGCAGAAAAACTTGATGTCTCTCGGGCCACTGTAACCAATATTGTTAGGGAACTGGTTAAACTTGAACTGGTTGAAGAGTCAAAAATGGGTGAATCCCGCGGGGGCAGAAGGCCGATGCTGCTCAAACTG
>NZ_QBLR01000029.1:0-26018 GCF_003070835.1 Halanaerobium sp.
CTATTACACATAAGCAAACCTTTAATATAAGATTAGACAAGATGTTGTTCGAGATTTGCCGGTCAAATATATTTCTATTCTATGATAGTAAAAGCTATTCAAAAAAATAATTTAAAACCAGCTGAAAAGAATGATTCTATTGAAAAAATCAGAGCAACAGATAAATTATCAGCTTATATGATTGCCGATGAATTCCATCCGTTAATTGATAATAAAGTTCTTGATATTATGAATGAGGGTATCGAAGAGATAGAATTTAAAGCTCTTAATTTTATCTTAAATAAATTTAGTCTCTCTTATTTTGATAGATAATAATTATTAAATTAATTAAGAGCAGATATCACTTTTTTAATTAGTCATATCTGCTCAGATAATCAACGGGATAATTTAATTTCCTTTAAACGTAAAGACTTCGTAATTTTCCTGCAGATGCTGATATACTCTGCAGAAATGCTGGTATTTAGATTCTAAATAAGAAGAAAAATCAGAATCTCCCTCATTATTAACTTTTTTATATTCCGGCAAATATTTTAATAAATCCTGATAAGCTACTCCATCAACAACTTTAATTCCCATCATAGCAGCGCCTATAGCCGTATTTTGATTATAATCAGGAATATATTTAATTTCACCAAGCAAATAAGAAATTAATTTCATAAAATGATCTGTCAATCCAAGGCCGCCAGTCATTATAAGCTCAACCTGATCACTACTATTTAATCTTCGTAAATCTTCATAAATAAGTTTTAAATGAAAAGCAATACTTTCATAAACAGCAAGAACCATATCGCCTCGGTTGTGATTTAAAGAAAGTCCATAAAATAAAGCTCTTGTCTTTTCATTATAACTGGGTGCTCTCTCTCCCATCATTGTTGGAATGTAAATAATCTCATTGCCCTGATAAGGTATTTTAGGCAGGTTATCTCTGCTAAATTTTTTAATATCTTTATATTCTAATTGCTTTTTAAACCAATTTAAAACCACACCGGCACCATTAGTGGCCTCACCAGTTATATAAAAATCCTCATCGATAAAATAATTCCAGGCTCTACCTTTAGGATCATAACTATATTCAGATGAAGTATATCGAACTGCAGAACTTGAACCAGCTGTTAATACAATTTTACTTTTATCTATTGAACCTGCTCCCAGATTGGCCAGAGCTCCATCAGTGGATCCTAAAATTCCTTTAGTTTCTTTTCCATTAATTTTAAATTTAAAAATATGATGGCCGGAATAAACTTTTGCTAAATCATTTTCAGTTAAATCAAGAATTTGCAATATTTTTTTATCATATTCTTTCTTTAATGAATTAAAAATGCCTGAGGTTGAGGCAAGGGAATAATCTGTTTTCCACTTTCCGCTTAATTTAAAAATAATATATTCTTTGATTGAAACATATTTATCTATCTTCTCATGTATATTTTCTTTTAACCACATTATTTTAGCCGGCCAGTAAGAAGAATGGAGGGGACAGCCAGTTCTAGAATAAAATAAATCTGATTTATAATTTTGGCTCAGCTGATCCCTGTATTTTTCTCCCCTGCTGTCAGCCCAAATAATTAAATTGCTCAATTTATTTCCTTTTTCATTTACAGCCATAATACTGTGCATCACTGAACAAAAGATTATATATAAGTCTTCCTGTCCAAACTTCTCTATAACTTCAGCCAGCAAAGTATAAACTGCATCAAATATCTGATCCGGGTCCTGCTCTGCCCAGCCCTGTTGAGGAGAAAAAAGATCATATTTAATAGAATTTTCATGTTTTAATACTAAATTTTCTGTAACAACATCAATCCTGACACCATTTGTACCGATATCAAGTCCAGCAAATAATTTCATTTCGCTCACCAGTCCCTCTATATAAACATTTTTCTATATATTAAACTATATTCTTTACAAAATATTGAAATCCTTGTTTTAATTTAGTAGATAAGAGGTATCTCTTTTCCTTTCTTGAATATATTAAATAAGAAAATAATTTAATTATATAAAAGTAATTAGAGAAAGGAATGAATAAAATGAAAATAATTTTATCACCGAGCAAAACTCAGAATCATGAAAGACAGAGAGAAGAAAAAGGTAAAAAAATTCTAAAAGAAGATATGACTAAAAAGTTATTCAATTACCTTAAGTCACTTGCAAAAGATGAGTTGGGAAAAGAACTTGATATTCAGGGTAAGCTTTTAGATAGAACTTATGCGCTTTATCAGGAACACAATTTTGAAGATCAGACTCTCCCGGCTATTGAATGTTACAATGGATCAGCATTTAAGCAGATTGATATAGCTAATTATAATAAAGACCAGTTTTCATATATGCAGGATAAGCTAATTATAATTTCTCCCATGTATGGGCCCTTACATTCAAATACTGAAATTTGGCCTTACAGACTTGAAATGAGGCTGAAACCTGATAATATTAATCTAAATGAATACTGGCAGGAAGTAATTAAAGACTACTTTGCTGATGTTGATTTAATTATCAATTTAGCTTCCAATGAATACAGTAAGATAGTTGAAAATAATTATCAGGGAGAAATAATTGATTTTTACTTTAAAGAAGAAAACGAGGACGGCAGCCTTAAAACAGTTGGCTATTATGTTAAGCATAATAGAGGTAAACTTCTAAATGAACTGGTTAAAAACCAAATTGAAAGCACAGACCAAATAAAAAATATTAATCTAGATGGATATGTGTTTAATGAAGAAAAATCTTCCGAAAGTGAATTTTATTTTATTAAACCCTTTGAAAAATAATATTATTTGTAATTTAAAAACCCGCTCCAGGGCGGGTTTTTATCATTTAGAATAATTATTTAGACTAAAGTTTATTTCCAAATTATTAAACTTCAAACTTAACCCCAGCTAAGCCTTTAACTCCAGCCTGATATCTAAAAATTCCTCCAGCAAGTGGCTGCGCTTCTTTTTCTTCTTCACTTAAACCAACACTGGCAGTTGTGATATATAGTTCATCCAGATTTTTACCGCCAAAAGCACAGGAAGTAACATTAGAAACTGGAAGCTGAACAGAATCTATCTTCTCTCCGCTGTTTGGATTCCATCTTGATACCTGTCCCCCACCAAAGTGTGCTATCCAGAGCTTGCCTTCTGCATCAATAGTCATTCCATCCGGCACTCCTTCAGCTTCTGCAAAAGAAATGATTACTCTTTTATTTGTAATCTCAGCAGTTTCCAGATCATAATCAAAAGCCAAAACTTCTTTAGTTGGTGAGTCTATATAATACATTGTCTTATTATCAAGACTCCAGGCCAGACCATTAGAAATTTTAACATTTTTAATCTTTTCCACTAAATTTAATTCCTGATCCAGACAGTACAAAGTCCCGAGTTCCCTTTTTTCTTCCAGATCCATAGTTCCCACCCAAAATCTACCTCTGCGGTCACACTTACCATCATTAAATCTTGTTTGATCGTTATTTGATTCTGGATTGACTAAAAATTCCTGCTCCGAAGTTTTGGCATCAATTAGATAGAGACCATCTTCTAGAGCAGCCAGCAGTTTCCCGTTTTCTGCTGGTATCAGGGCTCCTATCATTTTATCAAGCTGAATAAGCTCATTTTTAGCTGCTGCTGGATTATAGAGATTAATTGTCTTTCCCAAAATATCGACCCAGTATAAAAACTGTTTTTCTTGGTCCCAAAAAGGTCCTTCTGCAATTTGAGCCTTAGCATCCAAGACAAGCTCAAGTTTTTCATTAATTGTTTTCATCAAAATCAACCTCCTTTTATTCTTCCATATTTTTGATCAAGCTTAAATCTCCAGTTTTTGCAGCCTCTAATATTGGAGCCATATATTCATCTACCAGTGAGGCATCCAGTGGAATCGGCATATTCTTTAATTTCATCTCCAGCTGCGGATCTTTAGCAGCTTTTAAGGCTCTTTCGATATGCTGATCAGTAAATCCATCTAGTTCTAATAAAGTGGTTGGAAAATCAATTTTTTCTGCAAAACTGATCATTCCGTTGGCGACTGCTTCCCCTAATTTTCGGTCTTCCAGCTTATCAATATTCTCTTCTAAATAACCATTTCTCTTAAAAATATTGCCGATTACTCTAAGCTGGTCTTCAATTGCCGGAGCAAAAAAGACAGTATAGTAAATATTCATTATCCCACAGGCCCGACCGTGACTGCTTGCATCTACTAAAGAAAAACTGGTTAGATGACCGCCATTAGTACCACCTACCATAATCGAATAAGCTCCCAAATCGGTTGCCAGACCTAAAGCTTCCCGGGCTTCTGTATTTTGTAAGTCATTAACCACCTTAGGTGTGTTTTTAACTATCAGCTCAATTGCTGTAGAAGCAATTTCTTTTTCTAAATCATAATTTTCAGCGGCAATACCATAAAAAACTTCAAGACAGTGTGATATACCATCAAAAGCACCATCAAGAGTGACATCTAAAGGCATTGTCTTTGTTAACTCATAGTCAAAAACAGATTTTGTGGGAATCACAGCATCATCTACAATTAATTTTTTCTGCCCGCCTACTACATCTGTTACATTAGAATATTTTGTCAGATGAGCACCAGAACTCGCTGCAGTCTGCACAGCAATGGTTGGAGTTAAATGTTCTCTGCTGTGCTCTAAAGCTTCTGTTACCAAACCCGTGCCAAAATAGCTGTCTATATGAGGACTGTAATGACCGAGAGAAGCCACCACATCTGCAGCTTTAACTGCATCAATTGTGCTTCCTCCTCCAATGACTATTATGCAGTCAGGATTAAAAGTATGGATATATCCTGCTAGACGATAGACATCTTCCCGAGGAGCATTTGGATCTGCACCCGGCAGCACCCGATTCCCAGCTGTTTTTACCCTGTTTTTCTTAAGGGACTTTTGAATATCTCTGACAGCAGTTTCAAGATAGGTATCATTGGAGATTAATAAAGCATTATCCCCATACTCTTTAGCATATTCTCCTATCTCATCCAGAATTCCAACACCTAAAGCATATTCATCTCCTTTAAAATCATAAAGAATTTCTTCTGCCTTTTCTTTTAAATCCATCTTAGAGATACCACCTTTCAGAAAATATTTAAGTCAAAAAACATTTTAGCATCTAAAACTATTTTAACTTACCACATTTTGCGGCTTACCAGCCAGCCATTTTTCTATATTTGTAAATACTATCTCAGCTCTTTTCAAAAATGCCTCTTCTGTGGCAAAGGCGGTATGAGGAGTTAAGATAGTGTTTTTGGCATTTAAAAGTGGATGGTCTTCAGGAATCGGCGGCTCCATCTCAAAGACATCAATACCTGCCCCCGCAATTTCTTCCTTATTTAAAGCAGCGGCCAGTGCCTCACTATTAACTACTGGACCTCGAGCTGTATTGATTAATATGGCACTCTTTTTCATTTGAGCAATCTCCTCTGCCCCAATTAAGTCCACAGTCGAATCTTTAAGAGGTACATGCAGACTTACTATATCACTTTTCTGCATCAGCTCGACAATCGAAAGATATTCTACTCCCAGTTCCTCCCCTAATTGATGTTTTTTATGATCATCAACTAAAATATTACAGCCAAAAGCGTCTGCAATCCGGGCAGTCTTCTGACCGATTGAACCAAAACCAATTATACCAAATTTTTTACCAGCCAGCTCATTACCAATCAGTCCTTCTCTGGTTTTTCCAGCTCTGACTGCCTGATCTGAATCATTAATCTTCCGCATTAAATCAATAATCAAACCAAAAGCCAGCTCAGATACAGCCTGATTGGCATAACCAGAAGAATTGGAAACTAAAATATCATTTTCCTGACAGGCCTTCATTGCAATATGATCAAAACCTGTAAAAGCAACTGAAATCATCTTTAAATTTGGACATGAATTAATTACTTTCCCAGAAAGCGGCTGATTAGCAATAATTAATATATCAGCAAGCTCTGCCCTTTTTATCATTTCTGCCTCATCTTCTGCACGATTGGAATAAGCAATCAATTGATGTCCCTCTGCTTCAAATTTCTGCCGGTATTCTTCAATCTTCATCATCGAAATATTAATGGGCTCGATCATCACAATTTTCATTTTTTAACCCCCATTTTCCATCTAAATTTAAGCACCCTTTTCTTCTTTTATTTTCTCGTAAGCATCATTAATTTTTTTGAATTCCTGTTCAGCAAAATCCACAAATTCCTCCGGCAGTCCTTTACCAATTACATTATCAGGATGAAAATCCTTTGCCTTTTTGCGATATTGGCGTTTAACTTCTTTAAAATCTGCCTCAGGTGAACATTCTAAAATCTTATAATATTTCTCTAAATCAGATGTATCTACATACTGAGATCTAATACTTTCATATTGACTATCATTTATCCTAAAAATATTTTTTGCCTTTTTAATATATTGCTCTTCTTTATGATGAAAATCATTGTCTGCAACTGCTATTTTCATCAACAGATCAAACATTCCCAGAACTAAAGTCTGTTCATTTTTAAAATTATCATAAAACTGCTGAGCATATTCTTCAAAAGAATTATTTTTCTTTTTTGCTTCATCAAAAACTCTAATTGCCAGTTTGCGGGCTTCACCCTGCAGCTTGAGTTCATTTTTAATAAAACGGTCGATTGTTTTGATTTCAGCTCTACTGACTGTCCCATCTGCCTGAGCAAATTTTGCCAGCATCGAGAAGACACTGGTAAAAAAGATTGTCTGCTTTTCTTCCTGTTGATTTAAATTGTTCTGCTGTCTGTATGCCTGCTGATTACCAGCGGCATCACTATTTTGATCAAAATGATTACCAATAGCTGCTCCAATTACCGCCCCTAAAGGCCCACCAAAAGACCAGCCAACTGTTCCTCCAAGAATTTTTCCCATCCAGGACATAAATTTAACCTCCATTTAAATTGATTATGTTAATTTTTATAAATAAATTGGGTGTAAATTTAACTCTTAACCTTATACCCAATTTTAAATAAATAAGTTACTACTACAAGCAAAACAACAGCCAGACTGCTGATAATTAAAGCGGAAAAATAAGGTGAAATATCCGACTGACCAATAAAAGCAAAGCGAACTGCATCTACCATATAAAATACCGGGTTAAATAACGAAACTTCACTCCAGATTCCGGGCAGTCCTTTAACAGAATAAAAAACACCACTTAAAAAAGTCAACGGTGTAATAAAGAAATTGGAAAAAATTGAAACATGATCAAATTTTTCTGCCCATAAACCGGCAATGATTCCAAAAAGGGAAAATATCGAAGAAACCAGAACAGCAAAAAACAGCGCCAACAGTGGATGAGCAATTGCACCCCCATAAAAATAAATTGAAACTAGATAAGTGACAGTTCCTACTAAAAGCCCTCTCACCATGCCGCCAATCATAAAGCCCAGGCTTAATTCAATATAGGAAAAAGGGGCCAGCAAAAAGTCGATAATAATCCCATTATATTTGGCACCAATCAAAGAAGATGATGTATTGGCAAATGAATTCTGGATCAAACTCATCATTATCAATCCCGGTACAATAAAACTGATATAGGGAACTCCATAACCTGTAACCTCCCTATTTTGAAAAGAATAAGAAAATATTATTAAATAAAGACCGGTTGAAATTAAAGGAGCAAAGATTGTCTGAATAGCAACTTTAGTAAACCGCGCCACTTCGCGTCGAACCAAACTTAAAAAAGTGATAGAATTAATTGTCATCACCTCCTAAATTAGTTAACTTAATAAAGACATCTTCCAGTTTTGCACTTTCAATATCAATATCAACAATTTCTAAATTTAAATCATTAATCTTTTTAAGAATTTTATCTAAATCTCGTTTGGCAGTTTCAATTTCAATTTGTCGCTGATCATCATCTAATTCAAAATCAATTTCTACTAACTCTTCTTCCAGGCCATGAGCGGGATCAGCAAATTTAATTTTAATGATCTTTTTGTCTATAGAATTGATTAAACTTTCTTTGCTGTCCACTTTGACTATTTTACCTTTATTCATAATTGCAATCCGATCACAGAGATCCTCTGCTTCTTCCAGATAATGAGTAGTTAAAATAATAGTTTTCCCTTCTTCATTTAGTTTAATTACATATTCCCAGAGACTATTTCTCAACTCAACATCAACTCCAGCAGTTGGCTCATCTAAAACAATTATTTCTGGATCATGAACTAAAGCCTTGGCAATTAAAAGTCTTCTCTTCATTCCACCTGATAACTGTCTGGGACCTATTTCTGCCTTATCAGTCAGGCTTAAAGCGTTGAGCAGCTCATCAATTTTATCACTATTATCCTTAATTCCAAAATAACCTGAATGTATCTCAAGTGTTTCCCTAACAGTAAAATATGGATCAAAGGTTATTTCCTGGGGGACAATCCCTAAAGATTTTTTTGTCTCTCTATAATCATCGATAATATCCTTACCTAAAACTGTAACTGTTCCTGAATCCTTATGCACTAAGCCCCCCAAAATCCCAATCAAAGTACTCTTGCCAGCTCCATTAGGACCCAACAAACCAAAAAACTCACCTTTTTGAATATCTAAATTTATATCAGCCAAAGCCTGTAAATTACCATAACTTTTATTAATGTTTCTAATCTCAATTGCTGTAGACATTTTTTCCTCCTTGTATACCCTAAAATTAGGGCCCTTATCTTATTATCCCTCAGCCTATATATTTAAGCTGTTTTTCTCATTCTGGACATTGATTTTTTCATTGTAGATATTAGCCAGAAGGTCATTAACACAAAAGATACTGTTTCTGCAATTGGAAATGAAAACCAGACAGCATCCAGGCCAAAAAATTCTCCCAATAGATACATTCCAGGAACTAAAAATATCGCCTGTCTTAAGAAAGTAATAGCAAAACTGGGCATTCCCTTACCCACAGCCTGAAAAGTCGCCACTCCAATAATATTTAAAACCATAAAAAAGTAAGATAAACTCACTCTTTTTAGAGCTCCAACTCCTATATTCAATAGCTTAGGATCACTATTAAATAATCTAATGATCACCCCAGGAAACAGCTGAAAGACTATAAAACCAATTATCCCAAAACTTAAGGCAGCTGCACTACCAATTAAAATTGTTTTCTTCATCCGTTCTGGATTATTATGTCCATAATTATAGCCAACTATGGGCAGATATCCCTGAGTTAAACCAAAAACCATCATTAAAAAGAAAGACTGCATCCTAAAAATTAAACCCATAACAGCTATTGCAGTCGAAGAAAAAGCTCCTAAGATCAAATTAATAAATACAACTGCGACACTAAAAAGCAGCCGATTGGCCATCGCTGGAATACCTACATTATAGATTTCTTTGATAATTTGAAAATCAAATTCAAAATCCTCTAATTTTAAGGTTAACTCATTTTTATCACTGAATAAAACAAAAACAATAAAAATACCGCCAATAAAACGTGAAAATACAGTTGCATAGGCAGCCCCTGCTACTCCAAGTTGTGGAAAAGGCCCCAGACCAAAAATTAAAAAGGGGTCAATAATCATATTTAAAACTGCCCCAATGATCATTGTCAGCATTGGTACAAAAGTATTACCTTCTCCCCGCAAAATATAATTAAAAGTAGCCGGAATAAAAATTGCAATCGATCCAGTTAAAATTATATTTATATATTGATAACCTAAATCTATTAAGACCGGATCATCAGTAAATAATCTAATGATGTTTTCAGAGAAAAATATTCCGAGCAGTCCACCAAATATCCCATAAATTATAGCAATAAAAAAGACATGTTCTGCCACATTATTTGCCCGCTTTTTATTTCCCTGTCCTAAAAGTCTGGAAATCAGCGAACTTGTGCCAACACCTGTTCCAACTCCAATCGCAATTAAAAACATCTGTACCGGAAAAGAAATTGATAGCGCCGACAGAGCATCTGTACTCAAACGCCCTACATAGATACTATCTACTATATTATACATTGCCTGAATAATCATACCTATTATAGCAGGCGCAGATAGTTTAAACAGTAATTTTACTATTGGTTCTTCTCCCATTCGACTTGATTTTGATTTGAGTGCCATCTTAACCCTCCATTAGAACAAATTAATTTATCTTTGTCAGATTACGTCCATCATCTTTGGCTTTATATAAAATTTTTATCTCTATTAGAATATCTCACTATTTAAATATTCTATCACAAAAGCAGTAACTAATAAAATAATAGAACAAAATTTCCTTAACATTAAAAAACACCCTTACTGACAGTGAAATCAATCTCAGTAAGGGTGCTCTTCTTTAATTATTTTTTCGACATTATTCTACATAAATCGGGTGGTACACGGTGCCTGCACATTATCTTACAGGACAGGCTCCACTTTCACAGGAAGATTCATCGAGTTCTCTTTCTAAATACTCTGTTTCGTACTTAGAAACTAAGGAAGGATTAAATCTTTCCATCTCTTCCACCCGCTGATTGTATTCTTCTTCTGTGATTTCCTCATAAGGCATCAGATCATAGAAGTTGTCATTATAGGAAATAAAGGAAATACCTACTACGCTGTTCCAGTTTTCCCAGAGCCATTCTTCTACATCTTCCCACTCATCATCGCGAACATGAACGGTAATTGAAGCATTATGATCAACATAATTTTCCATAAACATCTTATAGGTTTCCAGTTGAGTTATTGCATCAACATCTCCCTTGACTTCTCCTTCTGGAGCTTTGACAGGGAATTCTACAACTAAAGTCTCTGGATCATCTGGGTCCTGACCAACTTCTGGATGGATTGGGTAGTCCAATTCTTCACAGACTCTAGCCAGTGGATCAGAAGCAGAAATTCTTACCCGGCGTACATAGTGGGCACTGTGAGAATAATGAAGACCACTTGATACTGTAGGCATCTGAGTCTGAGTTCCCTCAGGTTTTACAGTTGTAATCAATTTAGGCTCATTATCTCCTACTTCTTTGGCAATTTCTCTGGCTGCCTGATGAGCTACCTCACGCAGTTCTTCTAAGAGTTCTGCTTCCTGAGCTTCATTTAAATCAGCAGCATTTTTCATATCCTGCCAGCCGGTCAGGGAAGTTCCAATCAGTCTATCTCGCTTATTGATCTGATCCCACTCAGGTAACTCAAATTCAATTAAAGCCATTCTGTAACCTGCTCTGGCAGAGAGCTTCTGAGCTTCAAACATGGACTCTTTATCAATATTACCTTCTTCATCAACAAAAGCCATTACATTTAAGGAAGTTAAGTTACAGACACCTCTGGAGTCCAGCAGAATTTCAGCACAGGGGTTAACACCTTTAAAGTTTTCACGGCGTCGGCTGCCCTCTACAGCATTGATAAAGCCAGGCTCACCACTAAAGCGCATCTGCTTAACATGCCACTTTAACTGTTCTTTGGTAGGTTTGCCTTCATAGAAAATACTGTTATTACTCATCTGGCGGTGAGAAATTTCCTTATTAATTACCCACTCATCATCTTCTTTGACATATAAGTTGCTCTTTGCCTGAGCAATTTCTTTGTCATCTGCACTGAAGAGACAGATCTGAGATGAGCGTCTAACTCCACCAGAAACAACATTTTCGGCAACAATATTGGCTAAATCCATAGCATCAATTGGCTTTAACTTAACCCGATTAATATCATCTAAATCGCGGTCCGGCTTTTCTTTTAATAATTTATCGATTTTAGTAAACATCCGCTTTAAACTCTGATGTCCGGAAGCTGTACCACCAAAAGTCTTGAGTTTTTCACCTTTTGGACGCACAGAATCATAATTAAAGATAATTCTCTTTAGAGGACGATAAGCATGGTCAACTAAGAATTTAAAGTAGTATTCCAGTGACTGAATCCAGCCTTCTTTGGAATCTCCAACATTAATTGTTACTACATCATCTTCATCAAAGTCAAAGTCAGTATATTCCCTTCTTTCCTCTCTATCTACCGGCTCATAATATTTATGAATAACTTCGATATCGGTTCTAATCTTTGGCAGCTGCTCTACATCACGCGGCAGTACGCGGAAACCAACTCCACTACCGATCATCAGCAGATAAAATAAATCCTGGTAGGCTTTAAAACTGTCGATAACTGTAAAGGAACAGTTATAATTACTCATTCCATATTTTTTGGATGACTCTGTAGAAGCAGTCCAGAGTGTACGTCCGGCCAAAAAGTTTCTTAAATTATACACATTATCATAAAGTTTTTCTGCCTCTTTTTTTGTAGTCTGAGCCAGTGAGCAGTTATATTCCACTGCTCTTTTTACTGTTTCCCACCAGTATTCTCGACGCTGCTCTTCTTCTAACCAGCGTGAATATGTTCTATAATAAATAAATTCTCCCAGTTCTGTCGGAAAAGGATTGGGCTGGTGTTTGTATTTACTCAAAAATTCGTTGGTTAAAAGAGGATTTTCTTTTTCCCTCTTTCTGGATAATCTTGACTGCTGTCTTTTATTTCTGTATAAAATATATGACTTAGCTGTTGTCACATAGGCAGCCTTCATTAATTTTTCTTCCACTAAATCCTGAATTTCCTCTACTTTAGGTACCTGATCCTGATTATAGAACTCAGTAATTAGATCTGATTCTACATCCAGAGCAACCTGTTCCGCGTCATCTTCGGTCGCATCTTCTCCAGATTCGACCATTGCCCTGTAAATTGCCTTGGTGATCTTATCCCGACTATAAGCTACTTCTCTCTCGTCCCGCTTGATTACCGTCATGTCGGATTTACTCAAAATAAAAACCTCCTTGAAATTTTAATACATTTATATTATTTATTTATCTATTTATATCCTGAATTATAATTATAGCATAAAATTTATGATTTATAAATTAAATTTCCACTAAAAAAACTTGCTAGATAAACAGGAGTTCAATTTAAATCTCCCATAATAGGGCTCAGGCTAAATTTTAAAAAAAGATGAAAGACTCAGCTAAAATATTAGCAAGCCCTTCATCTCATAAAATTTATTATATTTTCGACAATATTACTAACGATGAATCTCTTCTTTTTTACCCTGATAAATCTCTACCTGTTCCCAGGTGGGTAAGCCTTCTATATCTCCCTTAACTGTAATACACAGAGCTCCAACCAAGTTAGCCAGTTCAACTGCCTCTCTAATCGGCATGTCTCTTAAAAGACCGGTAATTAATCCGGCTGCAAAGGCATCTCCAGCTCCAATTAAATCTACGATATTGTCTACACAGTAAGGCTCAACATGCTCAATCTGATCTCCCTGATAATATAATGCTCCTTTAGCACCAATCTTAAGCACTATCAGAGATCCAGGCTCCATCATTTGATAAAAACCTTTAATTATCTCTTCCGGGTCAGAAAGTCCAAGCAGAATTTCTCCCTCTTCAACTCCCGGCAGCAGCACATCAACCTGAGGGATTATATCTAACATTACTTCTCTCATTTCTTCTATAGAATCCCAGAGTTTAAGCCTCAAATTGGGATCAAATGAAATTTTTAAATCATTTTCCCGGGCCACCTTTAAAGCTTCAAAAAACGCTCCCTGAGCACTCTGACTCAAAGCTGGTGTGATTCCTGTTAAATGGAGATGCCTGGCCTTTTTAATATAGCTTTCATCAATATCTTCTTTTGCCAGATGGCTGGCAGCAGAATTATCACGGTAATAAAAAACTTTTGGCTCCTTAGTTGTATGCATTTCCTTAATTAACAAGCCAGTCCTGTGTTCTTCGTCTCTTCTTACCTGAGAGACATCCACACCTTCACCGCGGACAAAAAATTCTACATAATCCCCCAGTGGATCTTTCCCCAGTTTACTGATCCAGCCGGAATTAAAGCCAAGCCTTTTAACACCAATTGCAACATTGGATTCAGCTCCTGCTATATACTTCGAAAAATTATTTAAATACTTTAATGAACCTACCTCATTTGGTGCCATTGCCGCCATCGTCTCTCCAATTGTAACAAGATCAATCATTTAAAATTCCTCCTAAAATATAAAAATTTGCCTTTAATGCTAAAATTGCAAAAAAGGCCACAGCTAAGCTGCAGCCTTCTTTAAGGAATAGAATTATTAACTCTTTATCTTTTAACTCTACCGGAAGCATTTCCCCCAGCTAAAGTTTCTACCTCTTTTACACTTACATGGTTAAAGTCACCAGGAATTGACTGCTTTAAAGCAGACGCAGCAGCTCCAAACTCAGCAGCTTCCTGAAGTCCTTTTCCAGTTACCAGAGAATAAATTAAGCCACCTGCAAAGGAGTCTCCTCCTCCAACACGATCAATAATTGTGATCTCATATTTAGTTGACTGAACAAAGTTTTCTCCATCAAAGAGAATAACTAACCAGCCATTATTAGAAGCACTGTGGCTGATTCTTAAGTGACTACCAACTAATTCTAAATCAAAGCGGTCGATTAACTGCTTGGCAACATCTTTATAACCTTCAACATTTAAGTCACCACTGGTAATATCAGATCCACTCTTAATATCGAATACCATTTCGGCATCCTCTTCATTGGCAATTACAACATCAGTATATTCCATTAGGCCTTCCATTACCTGACCGGCTCTTTCTTTGCTCCAGAGCTTAGCGCGGTAATTTAAGTCACAGCTAACCTTGACTCCGTGCTTTTTAGCAGCTTTAACAGCTTCTAAAGTGACATCGGACATCTGCTCACTTAAAGCAGGTGTAATTCCTGTATAGTGGAACCAGTCTACATCAGCAAAAATTTCTTCCCAGTCAAAATCTGCACTTTCAGCTTCAGCAATTGCAGAATGAGCTCTATCGTAAACTACATTGGATGGTCTCTGACTTGCACCATTTTCACAGTAATAGATTCCTAAGCGGTTTCCACCACGAGCAATGTAATTAGCATCCACACCAAAACGGCGAATTTCGTTTAAAGCTGCCTGACCAATTGGATTGTCAGGTAACTTAGTTACAAAACGAGCATCCAGACCATAATTAGCTAAAGATACAGCAGTGTTTGCCTCTCCTCCACCATAAATCACATTAAATGTGTCAGCCTGAATAAAACGCTCATGGTTAGGTGGTGTCAAACGCAGCATAATTTCTCCAAAAGTAACGACTTTCTTAGACATAATATAAAAACCTCCTGATAATTTTTGAATTCAATTTAATTTAAATAAAACAATTTTATAATAATAATTAAGATGAACAAGAAAATAATTTTATAAACAGATGTACTTTGACTAATAAAATGTAACTTTCAGCTGACCAATCTGCTCACAGATATGAGAGCACTCCAGCCAACCTTCTTAACTAAAAGAAATGATATTAAATTTTTATGAATTAGAATTTTTATTAGAATAACTTAACATTCTTAACTAAAAAGAAATAGTATTAAATCTCATAAATTAAGAACTTTATCTAGAATAACTTAATGAAGATTTCTAATAAATCAGGTTGAAGGGCAGGACGCCCTGAACTGACCGTGCCACAGGAGGTGGCAATCGGGAAGTGGGCCTGATTTATTAGAAAGATGAATTCTAGTTATTCTTTAAAGTTATTTCTGAAATGAGATTTAATTCATTTCTGCTCTGGCTTCCTTAATCAACCTAATAAATTCTTTAGCAGTTTCTGTTACCTGCTCATAGTCACCAGTCTTGGCTCCCTTACTTAATGAACTACCAACACCTACTGCCAAACTGCCAGCTTTAATCCAGTCTTTAACATTATCTAAGCTAACTCCACCAGTAGGCATAAGTGGTGCCTGTGGTAAAGGTCCCTTAACAGCTTTGATAATTTTTGGTCCAAATAAAGTAGCAGGGAAAATCTTAATAATATCTGCACCAAACTTCATGGCTTTAACTACTTCAGTCACACTCATTGCACCCGGCATAACAGCCTTTTGATAGCGGTTACACATTGCTATTGTTTCTTCATCTAAAGAAGGAGAAACAATATACTCAGCTCCAGCTAAAATACAGGCACGAGCAGTTTCAGCATCTAAAACTGATCCTGCACCAATTAAAATTTCATCTCTGCTGTACTCATCAGTTAACTGCTTGATTACATCTAACGCACCCGGAACAGTCATTGTAATTTCAATAGCATCAATTCCACCAGCTTTTACCGCTTCCGTAATCTTTAATGCCTTTTCTGCATTTTCAGCTCTAACAACAGCAACAATCCCAGTTTCTTCAATTCTCTTTAAATCTTCAACTTTACTCATTAAATAAGCCTCCTTTTAATTTTAAACCTTTTTCAAAACAGCTCAGCATCCTATTCGAATCTCTCAGCCGGTATTTTAAGACAGTGTTTCTAATAGTAAAACACTGTTTTATTTATATCTCGTTTTATATTATTCTATACTCAGAACAATAATCCTTCTTTTTTTGCAAAAAAAATTAAAAAAATTTATAAAAAGCAAAAAGAGCCCCCAAAAGGGCCCTTTTGATTACAATATTATCTTTTAATGTAAAATGCTATCATATCATTATTTGAACCAGGTCCAAAAGATGTCTATTGGACCTGGTTCAAATGAAATTAATGAAATTGGTCAAATGAAGCTTATTACTTAATTATATCTGTTCCCATAAATGGTCTTAAGACCTCAGGCACTGTAACAGTTCCATCTTCATTCTGATAATTCTCCAGGATAGCTGCCACTGTTCTTCCAATTGCCAGACCTGATCCATTTAAAGTGTGGACAAATTCTGTACTGGCCTCTGGTTCAGGACGATAGCGAATTCCGGCTCTTCTGGCCTGAAAATCTTCGAAGTTTGAACAGGAAGAAATTTCTCTATAAGTTTCATAAGCAGGCATCCAGACTTCCAGATCATAAGTTTTAGCAGAAGAGAAAGTCAAATCCCCTGTACATAAGCTTACAACTCGGTAGGGAAGTTCCAGTTTCTGCAGCACATCTTCTGCATCTGCAGTAATTTTTTCTAATTCATCATAAGAATCTTCCGGCTTAACAAACTTAACCATTTCTACTTTGTTAAACTGGTGCTGACGGATAATTCCTCTGGTGTCACGCCCGTGAGCCCCGGCTTCTGCTCTAAAGCAGGCACTGTAGGCAGTTAAATACTCAGGCAGCTGTTCAACATCCAGAATTTCATCTCTGTACATATTTGTAACAGGCACCTCAGCTGTTGGAATCAAATAATAATCATGGCCTTCAAGTTTAAACATATCTTTTTTAAACTTGGGCAGCTGACCCGTCCCGGTCATACTATCTGCATTGGCAACAAATGGTGGAAAAACTTCCTTATAGCCGTGTTCATCTGTATGCAGGTTGAGCATAAAGTTGATTAGGGCTCTCTCTAATCTGGCACCTGCTCCTTTTAGAAAGGTAAAGCGAGTACCAGTAACCTTTCCACCTCTTTCAAAATCTAAGATATCTAAATCTTCTCCAATATCCCAGTGAGCCTTGAATTCGAAATCAAATTTTCTGGGCTCTCCCCATTTTCTAATTTCCTGATTATCCTCTTCATCTGTACCCACAGGTACACTCTGATGCGGAATATTAGGAATTGATAAAAGCAGCTCATTTAATTCTGCTTCAACCTCGGCTACCTGCTGGTCAAGTTCTTTAATTCTGGCAGAAACATCCTGCATCTCAGAAATTAAATCAGAAGCATCTTCTCCATTCCTCTTTAACTCACCAATTTTATCAGAATTAACATTACGCTTATGTTTTAACTGCTCAGCTTCATATAATAGATCGCGTCTTTTGTCATCAAGTTCCTGAAATTCTTTGACTGGTGACTCCATATTTCTTTTTTTCATTGCCTCTTCCAATACTTCTGGATTTTCTCTAATAAATCTCATATCTAACATTTTTATTCCTCCTTAAAATTTATTTTAAATTTAATTTTAAACTCGATAAAATAAAAAAACTCCTCCCTAAAAAAGGGACGAGAATGCTCGTGGTGCCACCCTAATGACAGCTTTTAAAATGCTGCCGCTTAAATAGATTTAACGGTCTCAACCGGTTCAGCTTACTCATGATTTTTCGGCCTCACAGCTCCAAACTGGATTCGATTATTAACTGGCTGATTTGCAGCAGCCATCAGCTTTCTAATTTCAGTTAATAAATCTACTAATGTCCTTCACAGCTTTTATATTACTGGCTATTTATTTATTATGCTAATTATATTACAGCTTTTTTCTAAATTCAAGTTAAAATTATTAAAAGTTTATTCTTTTTTAAGCAGCTTCTATAAATAATCTTATTAGATAGATTAGTTTATGCTAATTTAAGTCTAATCAAAATAAACTTTTTCCAGCCTCTCACTTAAATTACAGACAATCTCATAATTAATTGTACCACAGAGTTCGGCAATTTCGGCAGCTGATATCTCCTCATCTCCCTGATGGCCAATTAAGACAACTTCATCTCCAACTTCGGCATTCTTTATCTGATCAACACTGACAATAGTCTGACCCATACAGACCCTGCCTCTTATTGGTGCCCGCTGGCCTCTAATCAAAACCTCTCCCCGATTCGAAAGCAGTCTGGGATAACCATCTTTATAACCTATCGGAAGTACTGCCAGCTTTTCCTCACTATCAGTTTTATAAGTTGAACCATAACTGACAGCAGAACCGGCAGGAAGACTTCGAAGCTGTACAATCCTTGTTTTAAAAGATAGAAGCGGTTTAATTTCAGCCTCATTTCTTAATTGGTCAGACGGCAGCAGTCCATAGAGCATAATTCCAGGTCTGACTAAATCAAGAGAAGTTTTTTCTAAATCTATTACAGCTGCACTATTTGCTATATGTAATTGCGGTAATTTATAACCAGCAGCTCTAATTCTAGTTAAAGCAGTTTTAAATCTTTCAAGCTGAAGCTGAGAAAATTCTTTGTTCTGCTCATCAGCTCTAGCAAAATGAGAGAATATACCTTCTACTTTAATATATTTAAGTTCCTCAGCTAAATGATAAATTTCCGGTAACTCTTCCGGAAAGAATCCAATCCTTCCCATTCCGGTATCAAATTTTAAATGTACCTTCATTATTTTATCAGCTTTAGAACCAGCTTCATTTAAAGCCTTTAAAGTTTTTAAACTGGCAGCTGTCTGAATTAAATCACCTTTTATAATATCCTGGAACTGGGAAGCTAAAACCTCAGCTAAGACTAAGATTGGTTTTTTAATGCCGCTATTTCTCAATTCAATTCCTTCATCCGGACTGCCGACACAGAAATATTCTACTCCCAGCTGAGATAATTTTTTAGCCACCTGGACAGCTCCATGCCCATAGGCATTTGCTTTAACAACTGCAGCAATTTTTGTGTTCTTATTAATCTTACTGCGAATAAATTTATAATTTTCTTCTAAAGCACTGAGATCAATTTCAATCCAGGCTGGCCTTTTTAAATTTAGCTCCATCTTTTTACCTCCATCGACTGCTTCAACTTACTGCTATAAATATTCTTATGATTCATTTACTGCCATGATTCTAATAATTTATCTAAATTTTTGTATTCCTGATTAAAACTTTCGGCAACTGCCTGACAGATTATCTCTCCCTGATAAATATTTAAACCTAAGGCCAGTGAATAGTCATTAAGCATCGCCTTTTTATATCCCCGGGCAGCTAATTTTTTAATATAAGGCAGAGTTGCATTGGTCAGAGCAAAGGTTGAAGTTCTGGCAACTGCTCCCGGCATATTAGCCACCGAATAATGAATTACTCCGTGTTTAGTAAAGACTGGATCATCATGGGTTGTTGGATAAGTACCCTCTATACAGCCACCCTGGTCAATTGCTACATCAACAACTACAGAACCGTTGGTCATAGTTTTTATCATTTCTTCTGTAACCAGATTGGGTGCCTTGGCTCCGGGAATTAATACTGCCCCAATAACTACATCCGCTTCTTTTACTTCTTCAGCTACATGAGACTGATTGGACATTATTGTTTTAATTCCACAGGGAAAAGTGTCATCAATATAACGCATTGTTGACTGTTTTATATCCATAATTGTCACATCTGCTCCCATACCAAGGGCTATTTTGGCTGCATTACGACCAACTATACCTCCACCAATAACAACAACTTTAGCTGGTTTTACCCCCGGAACTCCACCCAGCAGCATTCCACTTCCACCTTTTGGCTTTTCCAGAAAAGAAGCTGCGGCCTGAACAGATAATCTACCTGCGACTTCACTCATCGGAGTTAAAAGCGGCAGCTCACTATCTTCTGTCTGAACAGTCTCATAAGCAACTGCAGTTACACCTCTTTCTTTCAGAGCTTCTGTTAATTCCTGATCTGCAGCTAAATGAAGATAAGTAAATAAAATTTGTCCTTCTTTAAATAAATTATATTCTTCTTTTAAAGGTTCTTTGACTTTAATGATCATTTCTGCCCGATCAAAGAGCTCTTTTTTGTCAGCTAGTATTTCTGCACCAGCCTCTTTATAATCCTGATCAGAAATACCGCTCCCCTTACCGGCATTTTTTTCAATTAAAATTTGATGTCCTGCTTTTTTTAAAATTTCAGTACCTGCAGCTGTTAAAGCTACTCGATTTTCGTTGTTTTTAATCTCTTTTGGCACAGCAATTATCATTAAAATCAGCTCCCCATTTAATTTTAAAGAAAATTTTATCTATAACCATAATATCAGATATATTCTTTTATTAAAAGTGATTTATTTTTAGTTTTTGACATATGTTATTAATTAATGCTATAATTTCTTTATAAATTATCTTATTTTTAAAGGTGGTGAATTAATGAATTTAAAAGTTGCTCTGGCTACAAATGATGGGAAAACTTTTGTCAGCAGTCATTTTGGAGAAGCTAATGAATATTACATATATGATATTGACAGCAAAAATTATCAATATCTTAAATCAGCAGCGAATAATTCTACTGAAGAGAAAATGCACGCAGATCCTAAAAAGGCAAAAAGTATAATTAAAATATTAGAAAAAGAAGGGGTTCAGATTGTCTGCAACCTTGCTTTTGGAGCTAATATTAAGCGGGTAAAAAAGAAATTAGTTCCAGTAATCACTTCTAAAACTAATTTAAATGACGGCCTGGAAGAACTGGTTGCTAATTATGATCAACTGCTTGAGCTCTGGAACAAAGGAGAAGAAAGAGATTACTTAAATTTAACGAAAAATTAGACCTTCTATTTTTAAATAAGCACAAAAAAAATTCCTGCCTTTTTCTAGGGCAGGAATTTTTATTTTCTTCATTTATTAATTTTATAATTGAATATCTATTTCTGCATCTTCTCTTAAGCCTTCAACAAATTCCTGAAAAGCCTGATTTTGTTTCTGACCTCTAAGCTGACTTTTAATTTGAGATTTAACTTCCTCAAATTCTCTAACTCCTGCTTCTCTAGAATCAGTAACTTTAATTAAATGAAAACCAAACTGAGTTTCTACTGGCTCAGCACTTACCTCTCCTACACTTAATTCCATTGCAGCATCACGGAAAGTTCTATCTAAACCCTGCTCATTAGCAGTTATAAATCCTAAATCTCCACCATTTTCTGCTGTAGGACCTGTAGAATGCTCTCTTGCCATTTCTGCAAAATCAGCACCATTATTAATCTCAGTTAATATTTCTTCAGCCTTTTCTTTCTCATCGAATAAAATATGGCTTACTTTTTTCTGTTCAGAAGTTTCGAACTGCTGCTGATTGCTGTCATAATATTCTTTAGCTTCTTCATCACTTACACTAACTTCATTTACTACTTCTTCTCTTAATTTATTTACCAGAAAACCATTCATATTATTTTCAAAAAACATATCTTTATACTGCTGCATGGATTCAAAACCCTGCTGCTGAATAGCCTGTTCCAGCTGTTCATCATTTAAATTGTTCTGCTGTTTTAAAGCATTTATCTGCTGATCAAAAATATTATTCATTTCCTGATCACTAACTTCAAGTCCTCTATTTTTAGCTTCCTGGACGAGCAGCTCATTTGTAACTAACTGTTCCAGCTTTAATTTCTGGAATTCATTAACTACTTCCTGACCCGCTTCTGTTTGTAAGATTACAGAGGCAAATTCCTGATTAGACTGTAATAGCTGCATTAAGATGTTTCTAACTCCAGCAAACTGTTCCAGTTCCTGCATCGAAATTTCTTCTCCATTTACATAAGCTGCAACTTCTGGAGTTTCTTCAGTTACTGTCTCATTAACATCTTCCATATCCTGAGCCATAACTGGAACTGATAAAACTAATAAAATTGCTACTGTGATAACTAAAATATTTTTCTTTAAATTCATTAATAAACACTCCCAATTTAAATATTCTAAATTTTTATCCATCGATAATTATTATACCATAAAATCCATTAGAAGCAAACAAGCTCAACTGATTCTAATCCTATTCTAATTATTAATAATAGCAGAAAGGAGATACCAAAATTGATATCTCCTTTAAGTTTAATATTTAACTTTTCATTTTACCAATCAGTCTATTCTTCTAATTTAGGTTTTAATATTCTCAGCATAAAAGCAGTTACAATTGTACCAGCTATAATTGCCAGTGCATAAAATCCAAGATTAGTTACAACATTTGGAATTGGCAGTACAAAAATTCCACCATGAGGAGCTCGTAAACCTACCCCAAATAACATTGATAGAGCACCTGTAATAGCAGAACCGGTCATAATTGAAGGGATGACTCTGATTGGATCAGCCGCAGCAAAAGGAATAGCACCTTCAGTTATAAAGGAAATCCCCATAAACCAGGCAGGCTTACCAGCTTCAATTTCCTGACGGGTAAATCTATTTTTAAATAATACAGTTGCCAGAGCAAGTCCTAAAGGAGGTGTCATACCAGCAGCCATAATTGCTGCCATTGGTCCATAAATTTCTGATCCTAAAAGACCAACTCCAAAAGTATAGGCAGCCTTATTAACAGGTCCACCCATATCAAAAGCCATCATTGCACCTAAAATAAGTCCAAGTAAAACTGCATTAGCATCTGTCATTCCCTGCAGCCATGATTCTAAGCCATTCATTATACCTTCCACAGGTGGTCCAATTAAATAAATCATTAAAAGTCCAACGATTAAACTGGCCAAAAATGGTAAAATTAATATCGGCATTAGACCCTGTAAATTTTCTGGCAGTTTAATTGTTTTCTTTAACCACTGAGTAATATATCCAGCTAAGAAACCTGCAATAATACCACCTAAGAAACCTGCACCTATACTGCTTGCCAGCATACCACCAATCATACCAGGAGCAATACCGGGACGATCAGCAATTGAGAAAGCAATATAACCAGCTAAAATTGGAACCATGAGAGCAAAGGCAGAATTTCCACCAATCTGCATTAAAGCAGCAGCAAGTGAACCTTCCTGTTCAGCCGCATTAATACCAAAGACAAAAGAAAGTGCAATTGAAAGACCACCAGCAACAACAAAGGGAAGCATAAATGAAACACCGGTCATTAAGTGTTTATATGCACCTGTTCTCTTTTCTTTACGCTTTGATTTTTCATCACTAACCTGAGAATAAAGATTTGAATCAACTTCACTTTTTTTGCCGGATTCAGCACCTTCAAGAGCCTGATTAATTAAAGCCTCCGCATCATTAATTGCATCAGCAACAGCCACTTCTACAATATACTTACCACCAAATCGATCTTTGCTGACATTGGTGTCAGCTGCGATAATTACAGCATCTGCTTCTTTGATATCCTGATCTGTTAATTCATTTTCCACACCAACAGATCCCTGAGTTTCTACCTTCATCTGCACATCCATTTTTTTGGCAGCTTCTTCTAAAGATTCAGAAGCCATATAGGTATGTGCTATCCCAGTTGGACAGGAAGTTACAGCAACAATTTTCTTCATAAACTAATCCTCCTCATTTTTTTGAAATCTATTTAGATATTTTCCAGCACACTCATTACCTCTTCTTCATCCTTGGCTTCTAAGAGGCTGTTCCTAAAATCATCATGAATTAAATTTCTGGACAGTTTAGCTAATAATTTTAAATGCTCATCATGAGATTCTTCGGGAACAGTGATTAAGAAAAATAAATAGCTTGGTTTTTCATCCATAGAACCATAATCAATACCTTTTTCTGAACGGCCAAAGGCAACTGCAGGTCTTTTAACTGCTGAGCTTTTTACATGTGGAATGGCAACCCCTTTTCCAACTCCAGTTGTACCTTTTTCTTCTCTTTCCATCGCTTTTTTGATTACTTCTTCTTTATCAGTTATTATTTCATTTTCAGCCATGATTTCAATCATTTCTTTAATTACTGAATCTTTGTCCTCACTTGTTAAATTCATTTTAATCAAATTTTGATTAATAAATTCATTTACTTCCATTATTATACCCCTTTTCTTTGCTTAATAAATTTTTTCTACTTTAGTACTATTTTTTATTCTCTCTATTAACTGGTCATCAATCTTAGAGATTGATCCACTTTCTACAAAAGCTGTTGCCAGCGCTGCAGCAAAAATACCTGTTTCCTTTAAATCCTGATCATTATCTATCTCAGCAGCCAGACCGGCAACCATTGTATCTCCAGCACCAACTGTTGTCTGAGAAACTTTTACCTGGGGAGTATAAATTCTATATCCCTCAGATTCAGAAGCAATAAATGCACCCTTTTCTCCCAGAGAAATCATTACAACACTTACTCCCTGATCAAGTAAATACTTAGCACCCTTTTTTAGATCATCATTGCTGTGTATTTTTCTTCCCAACAAATTTTCAAGTTCTTCTAAATTAGGTTTAACTAAATAGGGAGCCTTTTTTAAAGCCAGTTTGAATTCTTCCCCTGAACTATCTAAAATAACCCTTGCCTCTTTTTCTTTTGCTTTTTCAATTAACACAGCATAAATGTCTTTATCTACACCAGCAGGCAAACTTCCTGAAAGAACAAATGTCTTGTTTTTCTTAACTGACTTTTCAAATAAAACGATAAAATCATTAACATTTTCCTCACTTACTCTACCCGCTTCATTAATTTCAGTTTCCCGATTAGTTTCTTTTTCTTTAATCTTTAAATTTTGTCTTGTTTCAAAATCAGACCAGATAAAGTCGGAATTAACACCTCGATTTTCAAGCATTGAAGTAATTGTCCGGCCATTATTGCCGCCAACTATACCAAGCGCTTTATTTTCCACCTTTAATTCTGTCAAAACTTCAGAAACATTTATTCCTTTTCCTCCAGCCAAAACTGTAGTTTCCTTAACCCTATTTAATTTACCAACTTTTAAATTATCCAAAATAATTATTTTATCGAGGGCTGGATTCAAAGTCACTGTCAATATCATCTGCTCACCTCCATTATTTATTTTAAGCTAGAATAACTTCAATCTTTTCCTGTTCAAGACTTTTTTTCTTATTCTCCTGGATAAAATCTGTGATAATAAAATCTATCTGATTTAATTCAGCAAATCTATAAAAATAAATTTCCTCCCATTTGCTCTGATCAAATATTAGGAAATTCTCGCCAGCTATTTTTAAAGCAATCTCCTTGAGTTTTGCCTCATTTAAATCAGGTGTTGTCGCTGCCGATTCTAAATTAAAACCATTTGAGCCAATAAAACACTTATCTACCCTTAATTTTTTCAGACTATCTTCTGCCATTGGTCCAATCATAGCTTCAGTTGACCACTTAAAATTACCACCAATAACTACAAGTTCACAGTCAAGATCATTCTCATTTATTTTATTAATAATATGAAGAGCGTGAGTTACTATCGTAAGATTCTTTTTTTCTGCTAAAAAATCAATAATATGACTGGTTGTTGTTCCGGCATCAATAAATACTGTATCTCCATCTTTTATGATTTCTGCTGCTTTTTTTCCAATAGCCTTTTTTTCATTGGCCAGTTTATCTTCTTTTTCTTTGAAAGTTGGTTCTAACTTACTGCTGCCGCTTAAGATCGCTCCTCCATGAGTTCGACGGAGAAATCCGTCTTTTTCTAATTCACTTAAATCTCTGCGGATTGTTGCACGTGAAACATCAAAATTTTGGCTTAGTTCATTAACACTTGCTCTTTTTTTATTTTCCAACAATTTTATAATTTGTTTTCTTCTCTCTTCAGCAAACATTAATAAAACCTCTTTTCACCATTTTTTATGTTTGTTTATGATTGTTTGTTTTCGTTTTTGTTCATTTATGATTATATAGTATTCGTT
>NZ_QBLR01000303.1:0-3998 GCF_003070835.1 Halanaerobium sp.
TATAGTTTCTATATTTCTTTCTTTTAAATCACGTGAATAATAATCAGTAAAACAATCTATACCAATTACCTCTTCCCCTGCCGCCAGTAATTTTTTTGCCAAATTAGAACCAATAAAACCTGCTGCTCCTGTTATTAAGTGTTTCAAAGTCAATCACTCCAAATTTAATTATATTTGTTCAATTAAGTCTTCCCACTTTTTTATGATTTTATTTTTTTTAAGCTGTTCTGCTCTCCTAAATGCTTTTTTACTATACTTTTGATGAAGATTATTGTTAGTTAATAATAGTTCCATCTTTTTAGCTCCCCTTCCACCTAAATTAGGAATAAAAAAAGCAACTTTTTTAATTATTATTTTCCCCTTCCAAATTTTAATATAAAATTCTTTTTTCTATATTATCTATCATTTTATTGAAAGTGTAATTTTTTTTGTAAATTTTTTGAGCATATTCTCCCATTTTTTCTTTTTCTTTATTCTGAATCATTTTTAATAATGTATTTGCAAATTTAGTTGTATTTCTTTCTGATAAAATCCCAGTTTCACCATCAATTACAAGCTCTCTAACACTTGGAATATCGACTGCAACAATTGGTTTAGCCGCAGCCATTGTCTCTAATACTATCCATGGGCATCCTTCATAAATAGCAGAATGAGCTACAAAATCAACCTGTTTTAAAATTGAAGGAACATCTTCTCTAAATCCTGTGAAAATTATTTTATCTTCTAAGTTTAGTTCTTTCACTAAATTTTTATATTCTTGAGCTTTATCTCCAGTTCCAACAAACAATACTTTAAACTTTTTATAATTCTTATTTAATTCATTTATTGCATTTATCAAATCTTGTTGTGCTTTTTGCCTTCCTAAACGTCCAATATTTGCTATTAAAATATCATCTTGGTCAATATTATATTGTTTCCTAATATTATTCTTAATCTTGGGATTAACAAATTTTTTTGAGTTAACACCATTATAAATCAATTTTATTTTTTCCTTTGAAACAACATTCTCAGGTAATTTTTCCAAACTTTTATTTAAAGTTGTTTTAGAAATAGCCATAAAATCAGTTACAAAATTTTCTAAAGCTAAACGATTATAAAAATGATTATTTATAGATTTTGCTAAAGCTCTTCTATAAACAATTTTATCAACATTTGCAAAATAACCAGCTAATGATGCAAACTTAAAGTGAGATGATTGACAGAAAAACATAACATTTATCTTATTATTTTTTAAATAATTTCTTAATCTAATCACTCTAGCAATATTAAGAAATGTGCTACTATTAATTTTTGGTATATGTTCAACATTTAAGTCAGCTTCTTTACATTTTTGAGCAAAAGGAGTATCTTTTTTAGCTAAAACAAAAACATTATACCCTTTTTCCTTTAATTCTTTTGCAGTTTTATAATTCCAGCCTTCTACCCCACCCCATATTACTCCTGTGTTTATAAATAATATATTTCTTTTCATTATCTTAATAACCCCTATTAAAAAAATAGCTGTTTTTGTTAATTGTATATTTATCTTTAATATAAATATCTAAATTAAATTTATCTAATATTTCAAAAGCTTTTTCTTTTTGGGAAAGAGAAATCTCTTTTTCCCATTTTTTTATTATACTTTCTTTATTTCTTTTATTAATCAATTTTTTTGAGTTTTTACTAGCGGTAGTTCTAGATGGCTTTTTAGTTTGCTCAAACATTTTATCCAAATCATTTAAGTCAAGTTGTTTATATAATTTTAGTAACGTTTCTTCTTCATTAACAACTAAATCTTCATAACTTATGACAATCCACTCTTTATTATTCAAACTAGTTAAAGGAGGGTTGTTTTCTAAGCACCACTGTAAAATTCTTTTCTCAAATTCTGAACCATGTTGATATAGTTGTTCAGCATATTTAATTTCTTCTTGGTTAAAAAATTTTTTTAAATAAACTTCATTTTCTAAATAATGCTTAACCCTATCTTCCATTTTCTCTCGTACTAAAGATAATGCTACTGGAATTGGATGCCGTAACAAGAAAACAATTTTAATATCAAATTCATTTTCAAATTTATTAATTAAATCTTTAGCTCTTAAAATTTTAAATACTCTTCTATTAGTTTTATAATCAAATTTTCCATTTAATATATCTTTAAATTTTTGCTGTCCAACAAACAATTCATCATTCAAGATGCTCTCAAAATATTTGAGGAATTTATCCTGTCTATCTGAGCTACTATAGATTTCTGACCAATTTGCATCAATATCTGTTAGATAGCCTTTGTGTCTATTAGTATGTAAAGGCTCATTTATATATTTAAAATTATCCTGTGAATTAATTATTTCCATAAGCCATGTTGACCCACTTCTTGGAGTAGAAAAAATTGAAACATCTTTTTTATCAGATTTATTGTGTTCATTAAACAACTTGGCTGGCAAAAATTTAATGTATTCTCTTATTGTTCTTAAGTAATTAAGCATTATTTCCTCCTGCTAATTTTCCTAATCTTAAATTTTATTATTTATCTTTAATGACAGAGTTAGTATTGAAATTTAAATTTGAAATTATAAAAGTAATTGCTATAAAAAACCAAAATAAATGTAATGGTTCAGTATCACCAAAATTATACTGTGTTAATCCCTGCACGTTATAAATAACAAAAACTAATATACTACTAAGATAAAATAATTTATAGTTGATATTTATCGCATATTTATAATCTATTATTAAACGTTTCAAAACTATAAACATTAAGTATAAAAAAGATAATAAACCTATAATTCCTAATTCTGCTGCAAAATTTAGTAAATTATTATGTGAGTGACTAAATGGTGAAATCCCTTTAATTTTGTAATTATTTATATATGCCTGTTTAAATTGATCATAACCAACACCATTAATTGGGTTATTCATAAACATCTTAACAGCAGAAGTCCAAAGACCTATTCTAGTCGTATTTGATCTATTAGTTTTTAAATCATACTCAATGTTAAAACTACTAATAAATCTTTCAGTATAGACATTTGGTAAAGAAATGAAAATAATTAGTAGAATAATTATTGAAACTAATAAGATTTTTTTCCCTTTTAAAAGTCCTAAAATAAATACTGCTGCTAAAAAGCCAAGCCATGCTCCTCGAGTTTTTGTGAAGATTAGATTAAATAAAAATAATAAATCTAAAACAAAAAATAAAAGCTTTTGATTTTTTTTAAGATTCCCCCAAATTAAATAAACACTTAAAAACGCTACTAAAACAGCCATGAAGTTACCAAAAGCTAAAGAAGATGTAAATCCAGTTACCCTATTTATTCCCAAAAATATTTTTTGATATAAACCATATAAAGCTGCTATAGTTGCTGAAAACAACATTAATTTAAATAAGTTAATTATAATTTTCTTCTCTTTTATTTCATTAACAACTATGAAGAAAAAAATAAATGAGTAAAAAAATTTGCTCTGTAATATTTCATTATTCCAATTTCCTATCCCGGATATAAAAATAGAAGCCGAAAATAATAATATAGGTATTAAATATTCAGTTTTTATAAACTTATAATCTTTTCTTAAAATTCCTATTTTTACAAGCCAAAATATTAAAGAAAACCCCATCCCTAAATATATCAAAAATTTAGAAGTGAAAATTCCTAATGTAAAAATATAAATAGACCAAATAATAGCTTTGCTAATAATTACTACCATTCTATCCTTATTCATTAACTATCCTCCAAAAATTTTTCTATATTTTTTATCATTTTATCTAAAGTAAATTTATCTTTAATAACTTTTCTTCCCCTTTTTTCAAATCCATCCTTATCATTTTCCATCATCTTTAACACTTTATTCTTTATATCCTCCTTATTTCCAGCTTCAGCTAAATATCCTGTTTCTCCATCAATTATAATTTCAGATATATTACTGACATCAGTGCTTACAACCGGAAGTCCTGCTGCCATAGCCTCAGCTATGACAAAGCCAAAACCTTCCCAACGAGCTGTATGAACTAAAAAATCAAG